>CANRFE010000037.1 GCA_947629805.1 uncultured Clostridia bacterium
TGGAATATAAAATAAAAGTGAAAAGACTAGTAGGAGCGTATTTATTTAGTTCCATGACCAATACAATTATGCCATTGAAAATAGGGGAATTGTATAAAATTTATTTATATGGCTATGAATTAAAAGATTATAAAAAAAGTTTAGAAGCAGTATTAATTGATAAATTTTTTGATGCTGTCTTTTTGCTTATAGTTTTTATGGTAATTGAAATAATAAAAAAACAAACAATATCCTTTATTACAATAGTATTATTCATATTTGTTTTTCTTGCAGTTATTACCTATATATCTTTTGAGAAAACTTATCGTTTTTTAAACAAATATTTAATTATTAATAAAAAGACAAAAATAAGTAATAAATGTTTGAAACTATTAGAAGAATGCAAAGAAATATTTTTTAGTATAAAAACTATGATAAAAGATAGAGAAATACTAATTATTGTATTGACTGTATTTTCTTGGATTTCTGAAATTTGCTTTGTGTTTATTCTATGTAAAGCAATAAACATAAAAATAAATTTATTAAATTTTATTACCTATATTAATGATTCTTTCTTAGGAATACAAAATGGCTTGATTCACTATTATATTTATGCAACGTTTCTAGTATGTATAATGTATATTTTTATTGTAATCATAAAGAAAATATGGAATAAAAGAAAAAATAGGAGAAAAATAGGATGAAAAAAGTAATAGTAGTATATGATGATACAGTGAATGTACCATATAATGTACAAATAGTAATTGGAAAGACAAGCTTTGGGCAAATTATACTAAAAAGAAAAACCGTTTGTACGAGGTTTTTAGAAATATTACAACAAACGAATGTAGACATAGAATTTATACGTGAAACAGACCTAAAAAATATCAATCAGAAAATAGAATTATATGGAAAGAACATTGTTATTTTACATATATTTTCTAATTTTGTAGTAAAAGATGAAAATGAGTTTAAAATTTTATTAGAAAAAATACCTTTTATCAATGAAAATTATAAAATTGTGCAAGAGCATGATATTGTTGCAATTGCATTTAACCAATTAGATAGTTATAAAGAAATGTTAGAACGATATCTTCTTGCAAAAGATTTAGAAAGCATAACCAAATATAGTTCTATTACAGTCAATGCATTTTTAAATATAGCAAATTATAATAATTTACTAACTTATATTTCAGGCGGATTTGATGCTAGATTTTTTAATAGTTTAGAAGGAAATGAATACATTGTTACAAAAAAATCAACCAATAAAAATAAAATAAAGAAAGAATATATGTATTATCAATTACTTCCAGATGAAATGAAAAAATGGATGGTCATGCCTTATGCTTTTAAAGAAAACGAAGAAACTGCACAATATACAATGGAAAGAATGCATATGACAGACATAGCTATTCGATGGACGCATAAAGCAATTGATGAAGAAGAATTTCGAAATATTTTAAATAAAACATTTTATTATATTACCAATAGAACGCAAAAAACAATAACCAAAAGAGAGTATGAAGAAATAGAATATGATTTATATGTATATAAAGTACAAAAAAGAATAGAAGAATTGAAAAAAGAAAATTTATATTCCAAAATAGATTTATATATTAAGAGTGGAACAGAATTTAATTCTATTGATGACATTTTTGAATATTATTTAAGAATATATAAGCAATATTCTGTGAAGGAGAAAAAGTGTATTAGTGTAATAGGACATGGGGACTTGTGCTTTGCGAATATGCTCTATAGTAAAGCAACTGATATGCTACGATTAATTGATCCAAAAGGAGCTTTAACAGAAGAAGAATTATGGACGGATCCTTATTACGATATTGCAAAATTATCTCATTCAATTTGTGGAAATTATGACTTCTTTAATTGTAGAAATATATAATAATAATGAAAAAGCAAAAAAAATATTTAAACAATTTGTAGAAGAGAATGGCTTTGATTATAATTTAGTAAGAATATATGAGGCTTCTTTGTTTTTATCCATGCTACCATTACATATAGATTATCCGCAAAAGGTATTTGGATTTTTATTGAATGCAATTAATATATTAAAGGAGATAGAAAAATGTATGAAGATGTAACATTTATTTTTGATATTGATGGAACTTTATGTCCTATAAAGAAAAAAGAAGAACGATATGAGGATATTGTTCCATATCAAGATATGGTAGAAAAATTAAAGGAATATAAAAAAGATGGGGCAAAAATTGTTTTGTTTACATCACGTAATATGAATTCTTATAATGGAAACATAGGAAAAATAAATAAAAATACAGCTAGAATATTACTAGATTGGTTGGATAAATGGCAAATACCTTATGACGAAATTATTTATGGAAAACCATGGCCTGGACATAAAGGTTTTTACGTGGATGATAGAACAATTCGACCAGATGAATTCTTAACGAAAAATTTAGAGCAATTAGATGAAATATGCAAGAAGGCAAGAGAAAATTTAAAATAAAGAAGGAAAAATAAGATGGATAAGAAAATGACAATTATTATAACAATGGCAGGACTTGGTTCACGCTTTAGACAAGCGGGTTATAAAGTACCTAAATATAGAATTGAGGCAAAAGGGAAAACATTATTTGAATGGTCTATGGATAGTTTATTGGGGTATAAGGAAAAGACAGAAAAATATATTTTTGTGGTCCGTAGAGAAGATCAGGCAAAAGAATTTATCATAGAGCAATGTAAAAAATATGGAATAGATAATTGCAAAATTATAGAAATTGATGAGTTGACAGATGGACAGGCAACAACTTGTATGCTTGCTATTCCATATTGTAAAAAAGAAAATGCTATTTTGGTCTATAATATAGATACTTATATTGAACCCTATGAATTAAAATACGAAGATATTTCTGGAGATGGATATCTTCCATGTTTTCACGCACTAGGAGACCATTGGAGTTTTGCAAGATTAAACGAAGAAGGAAAAGTAGTAGAAGTTAGAGAAAAACAAAGAATATCCGACAATTGTACTTTAGGGGCTTATTATTTTTCTTCCGCTGCATTATATGAAAAAATTTATAAAGAATATTATAAAGAGAATGCTCATTTAGAGAAAAAAGAAAAATATATAGCACCGTTATATAATTACATGATTGAGAAAAATATGGAGGTAAGAATAAGTATAATAGATGCAAATAAGGTTCATGTATTAGGAACACCAGAGGAATTAATGGTATTTATGAATACATAAATTGATAAAAGAGTGTGGACACTCTTTTATTTTTATAGGTTCAAATTATCCAATTGACATCCTACAAAACACATTATATAATAAATGCATCTAAAATAGGAGAGAAAAAATGGATAAAATACAAGTATTATTATCTACCTATAATGGGGAAAAGTATATAAAAGAACAAATTCAAAGTATTATACAACAGGAACAAGTAGAAGTTTTTTTATTAATAAGAGATGATGGGTCTCAGGATAAAACTTTAGAAATAATAGAAGATATGGCTAAGTTATATTCTAACATTACCTATTATCAAGGGGATAACTTAGGTCCTGCTAAAAGTTTTATGAATTTAGTAGAAAAATCAGGAGACTTTGCCTATTTTGCTTTTGCCGACCAAGACGATGTATGGAAACCTAAAAAATTGCTATCTGCTATAGAAAAGTTGAAAGAAAAAAAAGAGATACCAGCTCTTTATGTATCTGCCTTAGAAGTAGTAGACGAAAACTTAAATAAAATAGCTTATCAACCAGTACAAGGAAATTTTTGCTTTGAAGGAGAAATCATTAAAAATTTTGCAACAGGTTGTACACAAGTTTTTAATGCAAATTTGCGAAATGCGATAAGACGTTATCAACCAAGTTATATTATTATGCACGATTCTTGGATTACAAGAGTGTGTTATGCCATTGGTGGAGAAGTAATCATAGATGAAAAGACGTATATTCAATATAGACAGCATGGTAAAAATGTTTTAGGTTATAAAGACAGAGGCTTTCAAAAATTAAAAAGGCAAATAAAAATTGCTTTTGTAGACAATATAAGAATGAGACAAAATATAGCAAAAGAGTTAAAAAATGGCTATGAAAAAGAATTAACGCAAAGTGCAAAAGAAGTAATAGAAAATTTAATTGCTTATCCAACCAAGAAAGAAGCAAAAAGATGGTTATTAAAAAATAAAAAGTTTAGAACAAAGGATGCTAAAACAAATTTGAAAAGGAAACTAGCCATTCTGTTTAACAAATTTTAAAGGGGAAAAAATGAAAGAAAAACATGTTTTTATTGTAGGTTCTAATGGAATACCAGCCAAATATGGAGGATTTGAAACCTTTGTAGAAAATTTAACACAAAGAAAAATCAATCCACAAATAAAATATCATGTAGCTTGCTTAGCAAAAGACAATAAGGAAGTAGAGTATAATGGTACTCGTTGTTTTCATGTGAAAGTACTCAATATTGGTCCTGCCAAAGCAATTTATTATGATTTGGTAGCATTAAAAAGATCCATTTCCTATATACAAAAAAAACAATTAGAAAATACAACAATTTATCTTTTAGGGTCTACGATAGGAGTCTTTACAAAACTATTTAAGAAGAAGATAAAAAAATTAAACAGTAAACTTTATGTCAATCCGGATGGGTGCGAATGGAAACGTGACAAATGGAATAGGTGGGTAAAGAAATATTTGAAATTGTCTGAAAAATGTATGGTAAAGCAAGCAGATTTAGTAATTTGTGATTCGCTTCATATGGAACATTATATAAAAGAGGAATATAAAGTTTATCAACCAAAGACCACTTTTCTTGCTTATGGCTCTGAAATACCAGAAAAATTAGAAGAACAAGAAAAATGGGAACAATGGTGCAAAGAAAAAAATATTCAGCCAAAAGAATATTATTTAATTGTGGGAAGATTTGTGCCAGAAAATAATTATGAAACAATGCTAAGAGAATTCAGAAAGGCAGACACGAAAAAAGATTTAGTGATTATTACAAATATAGAAAAAAATAATTTTTATGAAAAATTAAAAGAAAAAACGAATTTTTTGCAAGACAAAAGAATTAAATTTGTAGGCACAGTGTACGATACCAATTTATTAAACCAAATTAGAAAAAATGCCTATGCTTACCTTCATGGACATGAAGTAGGGGGAACAAACCCATCTTTACTAGAAGCATTGGCTACTACAGATTTAAATTTGTTATTAGAAGTAGGATTTAATGAAGAGGTGGCCAAAGATAGTGCTTTGTATTGGAAAAAAGAAGAAAACAACTTAAAAAATCTTATAAATAAAGTAGAAAAGATGGAACCAGAAATCATAGAACAATATGGGAAAAAGGCAAAACAAAGAATTCAAGAAGACTATCGTTGGGAAAAAATTGTACAACAATATGAAGAAATTTTCTAAAAAATGTATTGCATAGGGTAAAGGAATTGGGTATAATAAAAACATATCAAAAGAAAAAAAAGGAGATCCAAATAAGAATGGAAGAACTAGATTTAAAAGAAATATTTACTATGTTTTGGACAAGAATGGCATATATTATTCTTATTGTCCTAATTTTTGTTATAATAGGAGTTTGTTATTCCTATTTTTATGTAACACCAGCCTATAAATCTTATACAACACTTTTATTAGCAACAGAAGCAACCACAACAGGAACGCAAACTATTACTTCTTCCGATATTACCTTGAATAATAATTTAATTGCTACTTATAGCGACTTAATTCAAAGTAAAACGGTTTTACGAGAAGTAATTCAGAACCTAGGACTTAGAGGAATATCAGAAGAAAACTTGAAAAATAGGGTATCTGTTAGTCAAAGAAAAAGCACACAAGTCATTGAAATTGATGTGGTAGATAAAGATCCTTATCAAGCAAAAATTATAGCAAATGAACTTGCAAAGGTATTTACTGCTAAAGTAGCGGGAATTTATAATATAAACAATGTACATGTGGTAGACCAAGCAGAAGAAGAAAGAATTCCCTACAATATAAATCATATTAAAGATATTGCTATTTTTTCCTTTATAGGGTTAATAGTAGCTTGTATTTATGTGTTAATTGCTAATATGTTAGATACCACAGTAAAATCAAAAGAGGATGTAGAAAAAAAAGTTGGACTTACCGTACTTGTTAGTATTCCTACTTGTAATTTTGATGATTTGCCAAAAGCAATGAAAAAAGGAGGTAGAAGATAGTGAAAAGAGAAATTATTACATATCGAGAACCAAAATCTCCTATTTCTGAAATTTTTAGAACTTTAAGAACCAATATACAATTTGCTAATACAAAAAGAGGCTTACATTCTTTATTAATTACTTCTACTTCTCCTAGTGAAGGAAAAAGTTGGGTGTCTGCAAACTTGGCAGTAGCTTTCGCACAAACAGGCAAAAAAGTTATTTTAGTTGATTGTGATATGCGAAAAGGAAGACAATTTTCTATTTTTAATGTAGCGCCTACTCCAGGGCTTTCTAACTTTTTATCTGGAATTAATGCAAGTGGGGAAGAAAGTAATCCAAATATTTTATCTTATATAAAAGAAACAGAAGTAGAAAATTTATATATTATTACAGCAGGAAACATTCCACCAAACCCTTCAGAATTACTGGCATCAGAGCAAATGGCACAAACGGTAGAAGAATTGAAATCTGTGTGTGATTTAGTTATTTTAGATGGTACACCGAGTTCTTTAGTAACGGATGCAGTTATTATTTCACGTTATGTAGATACCACCTTAATTGTTTCGGCTTATAAAGCAACAAAAATGGATGAATTAGAAAAAGTAAAAAGAGAAATCGAAAACGTAGGAGGAAAAATAGCAGGTGTTGTAATTAATAAGATGCCAGTTTCACAAAAACAATATTATTCTACTTATTATTATGGAGGAAATACCTTGCGTCAAAATAATGCTACTGCCAATAATAATGTGGTAAAAAAGAATAAAATAGAACAAAAAAAGGAAGAAGGAAAAACTACTTTACCAAAACAGGAAGAAAAAAAAGAAGAAAACAAAGCAATAACTTCGGTAGAATTATTAAAACAAATGGAACAATATATAGATGAAGAAAAGGCAAAATTAAAAAAAGGAGATAACGAATGATAGATTTTCACTCTCATCTACTTCCTGCTGTAGATGATGGAATACAAACCATGGAAGAAGCAATACAAATGTTAAAAAAGGCACAACAAGCAGGGTTTAATAAAATTTTGTTAACACCGCATTATATGCGAGATTATTATGAAATTCCGAAAGAGGAAATAAAGAAAAAAATACAACAATTACAGCAAAAGTGCCAAGAAGAGCAAATTTCTGTGGAGTTGTTTCAAGCAAATGAAATTTATCTTACAAGCCATATGATAGAATTATGGCAAGAAAATAAAATAGCTACAATGAATCAAAGTCGTTATATTTTATTTGAATTACCAATGAACGAAGAACCACCAGATTTATTAGAAATCGTATATCAATTAAAAAATAATAACTTGATTCCTATTATAGCACATCCAGAAAGATATTTGTATTTTCAAGAAAATCCTAATAAATTAATACAATGGATAGAGCAGGGGGTACTCTTTCAGGCAAATTATGGAAGTCTTATAGGGCAATATGGAAAACATGCACAAAAAACAATAAAGTTATTTCTTACTCATAATTTTATTCATTTTTTAGGAACAGATGTCCATAGAAATGGATATCTTTATGAACAAATAGAAAAAGTGAAAAAATATTTAAGAAAAATTATGCCGGAAGAAAAAATAGAAAAACTTACTACATACAATGCAGAGAAAGTACTTCATAAGGAAACAATCGAAATAGAATTGCCAACCAAAATAGAAAAAAATTTTTTACAAAAATTTTTCTTTTAAATGTATTGCCAAATAAAAAAAGTAGAGATATAATAAACCTATCTTAAAGCAAACGAAAAAATAAAAGGAGGAACGAAAGATGCCACTTATTAATTTATCAAGTCCATTTACCATTTTAGTAGCATTAGTTTTATATGTATTAGTTATACTTTTAGCAAGAGAAATAAAAAGAAGTAATGTTACTTGTATTATGTTATTAGTATTTTTAACATTAATTATTGGTCATTGTATTGAATATGTCGTAATAACAGATCCAACAGGGCAAATTACATCTACCCTTACAAAATGTATTACAATGGATTTTATTTTTATCTTTTTATCTTTTTTGGCATATTTATGGATGGACGACGTAGAAGCAAAAGAAAGAAAACTAAAAACGATAGATAATAGTTTAGATTGGTTTTGGAAAAAAACATAAAAATATAAAAATAGAATAGACAAATGGTAAAAAAAGTGTTAAAATGTTTCAAAATGGTATTTTGGAACATTTTTTATGTAGGAGGAACTTCATGACAAAAGAAAAAAGCAAAAAGAAGAAAAAAGCAAGAAAAATATTTGGTATTATTCTATTGCTACTTTTTGCTATTTTAGCAGGAATGGTAGTAGGAGGGTATAGCTATATAGCAGATAAATTAGGAAAAATAGGTTATGACAATTTAGCAGAAGAAGAAATTGCAAGTAATGCAGGAATTAAAGAACAATTAGCACAATATCGTAATATTGCATTACTTGGTTTAGATGCAAGAACAGATACCTTTACTGGTACAACAAGAAGTGATTGTATTATTATTGCTAGTATTTATAAAAAGAATAAAGAAGTAAAGTTAGTTTCTGTTTATAGAGATACCTACCTAGATATTCCAGAAAAAGGCTTAGACAAAGTAACCCATGCGTATGCCTATGGAGGAGCAAAATTAACCTTAAGTACCTTAAATACAAATTTAGATTTAAACATTACAGAATATATTACGGTTAATTTTGAAACTCTAAAAACAGTAGTAGATGCAATAGGTGGCGTAAAAATTACCCTAACAGAAAAAGAGGTAGCTAGCATTCCAAACATTTCTTCTGCAGGTACTTATAATTTGAATGGAGAACAAGCTTTAGCTTATGCAAGAATTAGAAAAATAGATACAGACTATCAAAGAACAGAACGAATGCGAGATGTTTTAACTGCTATTTTTGAAAAAATAAAGAGCTTTAGCCTAGGCGAATTAAATGATTTGTTAGATACCGTTCTACCACATTTACGTACCAATATACAAAGTTCTGAAATTTTAACACTATTACCACAAATTGCTTCTTATCAAATAAACGATAGTTTGGGTTGGCCTTATGAAGTAAAAGCTTATACTACTCCTACATGGTATGGAGTACCTGTTACCTTAGAAGAAAATGTAATACAATTACATGAAAAAGTATTTAATCAAAAAAATTATATACCGTCACAAACTGTAAAAGAAATTAGTAATAAAATCATAAAAAAGACGGGATATCAATAAAGTAAGGAGATAAATAAAAATGATGGAAGAATTAGATTTAAAACAAATGATAAAATACATCTATAAAAAGAAAAATATTTTTATTTCTATTTTACTAATTTCTATTTTATTAGGAATGATTTATACTTTTTTAATAAAAAAACCAATTTATGAAGTAACAGCACAGATTTTAATTGATAAGGCAGATGCCTCTATTGAAGAATTTGTAATTAGTAAAGATGTATTAAAAGAAAGAAAAATAGGAGTAACTTTTGATAAAGCAACTAAATTAATTCACATTACAACGAAAAGGAACACGGCAGAGGAATCTTTTTCTCTTACTAACCAATATATAGAAGAATTACGTCAAAAATTGGAAGAAACTTATGCCATTAAAACATTTTCCATTATTGAAACGCCACAATTCCCCGAACAAGCCAATACGATAGAATGTATACAAGACATTGGTATTTTTGCTTTTATTGGTTTGGTTCTTTATGTGGTGTACATTATGGTAAGGCTTGGCATGAGAGGTGTTATGACCAGTTCCGAAATTGAAAATGGTACGAAAATGAAAGTTTTAGGAACCATTTCTTTAGAAAAGAAAAAAGAAAAGACAAAACTTTATGAAATAACGAATAAGAAAATTTCAGAAGAGTTAAAAAGAACAGAAGTAAATATTACCTTAAATAAAGAAAATAGAGAGCCACAAACCATTTTAGTAACAGGGGCAAAATGTGGAGTAGGTACCACTTATATAGCAAAAAATTTGGCTAATCAATATGCAAAAATATATGAAAAGGTATTGTTAATAGATACAGATATTTTAGAAAAAACGTTAACTACTTTGTATAAAAAGCAAGAAGAAAAAGGAATTAGTAATTTATTAAAAGAAAATAAAACAGAAGAAATAGAAAAACTTATAACCAAAACAGAAAAAGAACATATTTCTTTTTTACCAGTTGGAACAGAAAAAACAGAAGAATTCTTTTTACAACCAAATAGAAATGCAATATTCCAAAAATTAAAAGAAACTTACGATATTATTTTGATTGATACTTTATCTATAAATCAAAAAACACTTCCTCTTGTATTAGCTAGCATGGCAGATGCTACGGTTATTGTAGCAGAAACAGAAAAAACAAAAATGGAAGATTTAATAAAAGCAAAAGTAGCTGTGGAAAATGTAGGCGGTAAAGTATCTGGAGTAATTTTAAATAAAGCCATATAAAAGTAACAAAAAGATATTTCCTTCATAGAATATACAAAAAGAAAGGAAGTGTCTTTTTTTATGGATTATGAAATTATGATGAATGGAAATGTGAAAATTGGAATGTATGCACCAGAGTTTGAAGCAGAAACGACAATGGGAAAAATAAATTCTAGTCAGTATAAAGGCAAATGGCTTGTACTCTTT
>CANRFE010000038.1 GCA_947629805.1 uncultured Clostridia bacterium
GGAAGAAGACTATGTTCCGCTTTGGAATACGATGCCATAATTTGACATTTTTAGCAAAGTATGGTATACTAGAAGAGTGGTGTGTAAAAATGCACCAGGAAGGATGTTGAAAAATGAAAAAAGATAGTAAAAGTGGGCTGTGCATACAATGTGCCATAAGTATTATTCTGATTTTAGTAATATGCAATACTCACGTACAACTATTTACCTTAGCAAAAGACAAAATGCAACTAGCTAAGAAAAATGCACAACAGGAGGTTGTATTAGAAGAAAATACAGTAGAAGAACAAACAACAGTAGAAATCGCACAAGCATTACAAGAAAGAATAGAAATTGTAACAGCCAGAGCAGCACAAGAAAGAAAAGTAGAAGAACAATATATTACAATAGAACAAATTACTATAGATAAAGAAATGGACTTAACAAAAGCAACAGGTATTTCAAAGGAAGATTTTAGAATTTTAATGCAAAACTTAAAACCAGATACTTCCGGATTTTTTGAAAACAATAGTGACAAAATTTATGATTTATGTAAAGAATACCAATTAAATGAAATATTATTCTGTGGTTTAATTGCTGCAGAATCTGGATGGAATATTGCATCAAACCATAGAAATACAAACAACTACATTAGTATGATGGCAAAAGGAAAATTAATTTCTTATTCTTCTGTAGAAGAAGGACTAGAAGCCGCAGCTAAATTATTGCATAATAAATATTTAACAGAGGGCGGTTCTTGTTATTATGGAAAAACATTATCGTGTGTACAAAAACGATTTTGTCCTAATTCTTCTACTTGGGTAAATCTAGTATATGGTTGTATGAAACAAGTTGTGCAATAGGATTGTGCAAAAAGAAAAGAAAAAATAAAAAAAGAATTTGTAAAATTATTTATAAAATTATTTGGAAAATTAAAGGAAAGAAAAAAAGTGTACTACATTTATTTAGTAAGATGTCAAGATAATTCACTTTATACAGGAATAACCAACGATTTAAAACGTCGTATAGAAGAACACTTAAACAAAAGTGAAAAATGTGCCAAATATACCAAAAGCCATCAAGCATTGAAATTAGAAATGGCTTGGCAAACAGAAAACAAACAATTAGCTGCTAAACTAGAATATGCAATAAAAAGAATTCCAAAACAGCAAAAAGAAGATTTAATTTCAGGAAAAATAGAGTTTAAAACTATATTTGCACAAAAACTAGAATGTGAAAAATATAAAAAATGTCCCATTAGGGACGTTTTCTAAAGGAGTATCTGTCCCTTTTGGGACATTGAAAAAAGAAAAGAGTTAAAAAATAGTTGTAATAATTTCATTACAACTATTTTTTGTGCCATTTTATCAAATTTAAGAATAAAGGACAGTCCAGTTCTAATACAATTTTAGTAGAAGTTTTAGGAGGTTTTATGAAAGTTGTTAAAATAAAAAGAAATAGTATTTTCAAAATTGTTTTATTCTTTGTTTTTACAATAACGCTAACAAAATTAACAACTTCTCTAGGCATGCAACATTACTATACCGTAGATTTTTCTACTGGTTTGGTTACGGCAAGTGTATTAAACGTGCGAAGCGGTCCAGCTACCAACTATCCAGTAGTTGCAAAAGTAAAGAAAAATGAATACATTCGTGTATTTGCGGGAGTAGGAAATTGGTATATTGTGCAAGTGGAAGGAGATTATGTAGGAGCAGTAAGCAAAGAATATGTAAAAGCAATTTATCCTAACACAGGAGGAGGCAGCAGCACAGGTTCATCCGGAGGAAGTTCTTCTAACACTAATACAAGTGGTTTAACAGCAGATGAATTAGAAGTATTTAATTTAATTAATCAACAAAGAACAAAAAACGGACTATCTAGTCTAAAAATTGATACAGAAGTACAAAATGTGGCAAGAATTAAAGCACAGGACATGGTAAACAATAATTATTTTTCACACACTTCACCGACTTATGGTTCCCCTTTTGACATGTTAAAAAGCTTCAAAGTATCTTATAAAACAGCAGGAGAGAATATTGCAGGAAATTCTAGTAATTCAGGGGCAGTAACGGCATGGATGAATTCTTCTGGACATAGAGCCAATATTTTAAACAATAGTTTCCAATATACAGGAATTGGTGTTGTAAAAGGTTCACAATATGGAAAAATTTTTGTACAGATGTTTATTGGAAAATAATGCATATTTCAAGAATATAATATTTTGTCTAAAATCCTGTAGAAAACTAAAAAATAGTAAAATACCTATTGCAATTTCAAAAAAAACATGTTAAGATAAAGCACATAAGAGAAAAACAAGAACAAGGACAACACAAATAAAAAAAGTCTTAAAAAGAGAGCTAGATGGGTTGGTGAAATTCTAGCAAGAACCTAGTTTATTTGTTATCACCTTTGTTGTTTTTAAACTGAAAAACTTCTTTAGTAGGTTTAAACGTAATTTCTGCGTTAAAGAAAAGAAAGTGGAAAATAAGTTTTGTTTATTTTCAAATTAGGTGGTACCACGGAAAAGTAACTCTATTTCGTCCTAAGGCAGGATGAAATAGAGTTTTTTTGATGGAAGAATACTCTCCAAGGCAAAAATAAAAAGGTAAATTTCATAACTGCAAAATAAATAATAAAAAATAAAATGTCGCAAAAGGGACAGATACCCCTTTTGAAAACGTCCCTAATGGGACATTAGAAAGGAGAAAAAATGTATAAGAAAGTGGAATTAAAGGAAAATGGCTTTGTGGGAATGGAAAAAGAGGTAAGCGATTTTTGGAAGGAAAAAGATATTGTTCATAAAAATTTTGAAAAAAATAAAGGAAAACGCTATTTTACCTTCTATGATGGCCCTCCTACAGCCAATGGAAAACCACATGTTGGACATGTTTTAACAAGGGTTATGAAGGATATTATTCCAAGATACAAAGTAATGCAAGGTTATGATGTTCTTCGTATTGCTGGTTGGGATACCCATGGGCTTCCAGTGGAATTAGAGGTAGAAAAGAAGCTTGGTATTTCTGGAAAACAACAAATTGAAGATTATGGAGTAGAAGAGTTTATTAAGCAATGTAAAGATAGCGTATTTACCTATGTTTCTATGTGGGAAAAAATGACCGACCAAATTGGTTACTGGGTAGATATGGAAAAGCCTTATGTTACGTATCATGATGATTATATTGAATCCGAATGGTGGGCTTTAAAACAAATGTGGGATAAAGGCTTATTATATCAAGGGCACAAAGTTATGCCATATTGCCCTCGTTGTGGAACAGCCTTATCTTCTCATGAAGTAGCACAAGGGTATAAAGATGTGCAGGATTTAACTTGTACTTGTAAATTTAAGGTAGTAGGGGAAGACAACACCTATTTCTTAGCATGGACCACAACTCCATGGACACTTCCTTCGAACTTAGCACTTTGTGTTAATAAAGCCTATACGTATGCTTATGTAAAAGTAGAAAAACCAATTATTGATGGGAAAATACAAGAAGAAGGGCCAGAAGAAATCTACATTTTAGCAAAAGAATTAATTGGTAGCGTGCTAAAAGAGATTCCTTATGAAATTGTAAAAGAAGTAAAAGGTAGTGAGCTTCTTGGTATGAAATACGAGCAACTAATGCCATTTGCCAAGGTAGAAGGAAAAGCATTTGTTGTCATTCATGGGGACTATGTCACTTTAACGGATGGTACTGGTATTGTTCACATTGCACCCGCTTATGGGGAAGACGATAGCTTTGTATCAAAACAAAATAATATTGCTTTTGTGAACTTAGTAGATAAAGAAGGAAAATTCGTTCCAGAGGTAGAACCATGGGCAGGAAGATTTGTAAAAGAATGCGACAAAGATGTGTGCATTTGGCTTGCTCATCAAAATAAATTATTTAGCTCTGCAAGACATACGCACAGTTATCCACATTGTTGGAGATGCGACACACCACTTCTATATTATCCAAAAGAAAGTTGGTTTGTGAAAATGACAGCCGTTCGTGACAAATTACTAGAAAACAACAACAAAATCAACTGGATGCCAGATACGATTCGTACCGGTCGTTTTGGTAAATTCCTAGAGAATGTTATAGATTGGGGTATTTCCAGAGATCGTTATTGGGGAACGCCACTTCCAATTTGGAGATGCGAATGTGGTCATATGGAATGCATTGGTTCTAGAAAAGAACTAGAAGAAAAAGGTATCCATGTACCAGAAAATGTAGAACTTCATAAACCATACTTAGACCCAATTCATTTAAAATGTCCTAAGTGTGGAAAAGAAATGGTAAGAGAAAAAGAAGTAATTGACTGTTGGTTTGACTCCGGTTCTATGCCATTTGCCCAATTACACTATCCATTTGAAAATCAAGAATTGTTTAAGAAAAACTTCCCAGCACAATTCATTTCAGAAGCAGTGGATCAAACAAGAGGCTGGTTCTATACGTTGCTTGCAATTTCTACTTGTATTTTTGATACCAATCCATTTGAAAACTGCATTGTATTAGGACACGTTTTAGATAGCAAAGGCTTAAAAATGTCAAAACATTTAGGCAATGTAGTAGACCCATTTGATGTACTAAATTCAGTCGGCGCCGATGCAACGAGGTGGCATTTCTATACAGCTTCTGCACCATGGCTTCCAACAAGATTTTCGGTAAAAGATGTAGAAGAAACGCAAAGAAAATTCTTATCTACTTTATGGAATGTGTATTCCTTCTATGTGCTATATGCCGAAATAGATAAGTTTAATCCATTACAATATAAAGATTTTGTGTCTAACAACATTATGGATAAATGGATTATTTCCAAATTAAATACTTTAGTAAAAGAAGTAGAAGAAAAATTAGATGATTACGATATTACAAGTGCAGCTTTTGCCATTGAAAACTTTACCGATGAACTTTCTAATTGGTATGTAAGAAGAAACAGAGAAAGATTCTGGCAAGACACCTTAAATGAAGATAAAATTGGCGCTTATGTTACACTATATACGGTATTATCTACTTTGGTAAAAGTAGCAGCACCATTTGTTCCATTTATGAGTGAAGAAATTTACCAAAATATTGTGGTAACCATTGATAAAAATGCACCAGAAAGCGTTCATTTATGTACTTGGCCAACGGTAAAAGAAGAAGTCATTGATAGAAAATTAGAAAAAGAAATGGACCTTGCTTATACCATTGTAAAATTAGGTAGAAGTGCAAGAAATGCAGCAAATATCAAGAACAGACAGCCATTATCCGAAATGTTAATTTCAATTTCAAGTCTTCCAGAATACTATGGTGACATTGTAAAAGACGAATTAAATATTAAGAAGGTAGAACTTGGTGCTCAAATGTCCGAATACGTAAATTTTGAAATTAAGCCTAATTTACCAGTACTTGGAAGAACCTATGGAAAATTCATTCCACAAATAAAAGCAGAAATTGCGAAAAGAAATCAAATGGAATTAGCTTTAAAAATCCAAAAAGGAGAGGTAGAGCAAATTGAAATAGGAGAGGAAACGATTGCCTTAAATAATGAAAATCTACTTATTACAATGCAAGGAAAAGAAGGTTTTGCTTTTAGTGGAGAAGGAGAAATTGGTGTAGTATTAAACACTACCATTACCGAAGAACTAAAAGAAGAAGGCTATATTCGAGAAATTTTATCTAAGGTACAAAACATGAGAAAAGATAACGGATTTGAAGTATTAGATAGAATTAACCTTTATGTAGCAGGAAATGAAAAGCTAGAGAAAGTAATCCAAAAATTTGCAGAACAAATTCAAAAAGATACTTTAGCAAATCACATTTTTTATAATAAAGAAAGACAAAATTACACAGAAACCTCTATTAATGGAGAAAAATTACAAGTAGAGGTAGAAGTAATAAAATAAAACATAGAGGGAAGTTTCTTAACGTTTTATTTTGAAAGGTTAAAGAAAACCCCTCTTGTTTTTTGTTTTTCTCTCATGGTATAATAAAAAAGAAGGTAAAAAAGGAGGAAAAAGATGAAAGAAGGAAAAGTAAGTTTAAGGAAAATAATATCTATTATTTTTTTATTTGTTATCTTAATTTTTGCATATCAATTTTATCAAAAAAATAACTTTAATAATTTTGTAAAAGCAGAGTACAAAATAGGAAATTCTAAATTTGAACGAGATGCCAAGCAAAAATATGCAGAAAAAAGTAGTTATAAAATAGAAAATAGGGATTACAACGATGCTATGTTTTATGAAACCATACCCGTAACTCCTAATACGCCTTATAAAGTAACTTGTCAAATTAAAACAGAAAATGTGAAATCGAAAAATGCCAATACGGATAGTGGTGCTCATATTAGTATTGCCGATAGTGTAGAAAAGTCAGACAATGTAACAGGAACACAAGATTGGACTACGGTTACTTTTTACTTTAATTCAAAGAATAGAACAAATGTAGATGTAGGTTTTCGTTTGGGTGGATATGAAGATACTTGCATTCGGAACAGCATGGTTTTCCAATTTTAAGATAGAATCTGGTATTACAGAAGAAAGTAATACATGGCATTTTCTATGTGTCTTGTTTGACTATGTCGATGTTAACATCGAAAAAAATGGGACAAATCAAAATGTGAAATTAAAATTAACCCAAACAGACAAAGAAGACGTAACAATTTGTATGAGACGTTTTCAAAGTTCTATGCAGGAAATGAGTGCAGGAAAAATCAAAGTAGAATATGATATTGTAGAAAGCAATACGCCCATTACTAGTATGTCACATGATGAAGAGAATGGGTATTATGTATCAGGATATAATGTAAAAGAAGTAATAGATCCTTTTATTGCACAAGGAAAATACGATCATATTTTTGTTGCTTTTCGAACGGGAGATATTAATCAGCAAGGACTTATTCCAATCAATGACTGGATAGGACTTGGCTCTATGGAATACAGAGGTTTTGGCTTTTCGAATATTCGACTTCCAGATGATGACCACAACTATATTTATAAATATGATACCAGAATAAACACCTTTCCAGAAGAAGTAATGGTTCATGAATTTTTACATACGCTAGAAAGAAATACCCAAGAATATGGTTGGGAAAGACCAGAACTTCATGACAATGAAAAATATGGTTATCAAAGTCAAAAATTAGTAGGATTAAAAAAATGGTATCAAGATTATATGAATCAAAATATACAAACAGCCACCAAAAAAATAGGAATACCAGCAGAAATTTATACAAAAAAACCAGCCAAAACAACAGATTTTGAATATTCTCGTCAATTAGACGATTGTTTTCATGAGCCAGAAAATATAATAGAAGAATTTAGTAATATTCTTCAAAGGGTTAGGAACTTATTTAGTATGGTAAAACAAATTTCAGCACAAAATTAGAAAGAAGGCAAAATATGAAATTAAGCGAATTTAATTATGACTTACCCAAAGAATTAATTGCACAAGTACCCATAGAAAAAAGAGACGAATCTCGTCTTATGGTATTGAACAGAAAGACAAAAACAATAGAAGATAAAGTATTTAAGGATATTTTGGCGTATCTTCAACCAGGAGATTGCTTAGTACGTAATGATACAAAAGTAATTCCAGCAAGGCTTTATGGAAGAAAAGAAGAAACAAATGCCAAAGTAGAATTTTTGTTATTAAATAGGTTAGAAGGAGACTTTTGGGAAGTTTTAGTACATCCACGGAAAAAAACTAAAAGTAGGAACAAAAGTGATTTTTGGAGAAGGACTATTAAAAGCAGAAATTATAGAAGTAATGCAAAGTGGGAATAGGAAAGTAAAATTTGAATATGAAGGTATTTTTAATGAAATACTAGACCAAATAGGCTTAATGCCACTTCCACCCTATATTAAAGAAAAATTAGAAGACAAAAATCGCTATCAAACAGTTTATGCTAAATACGAAGGTTCTAGTGCAGCACCAACGGCAGGTCTTCATTTTACTGAAGAATTATTAGAAAAAATAAAACAAAAAGGCATACAAATAGCCAATGTAACACTTCATGTGGGAATTGGAACATTTCGACCTGTAAAAGTAGAAAATATTGAAGAACATAGGATGCATACAGAACATTATGAAATGAAAAAACAAGAGGCAGAAAAAATTAATAAAACAAAGCAAGCAGGAGGCAGAATTATAGCAGTAGGAACTACCTCTTGTAGAGTATTAGAATCCATAGCAGAAGAAAATGGTATGGTAAAAGAACAAACAGGGCAAACGAATATATTTATTTATCCAGGTTATAAATTTAAGTGTATAGATGCTTTAATTACAAATTTTCATTTGCCAGAATCTACTCTTATTATGTTAGTATCTGCTTTAGCAGGAAAGGATTATATCATGCAAGCCTATCAACATGCAGTAAAAGAAAAATATCGTTTTTTTAGCTTTGGAGATGCTATGTTTATTCAGTAAAAAACAATTCATTTTTCTATAAAATTTTTAGTATAAGAAAAAAGAAAAAAGGAAGAAAAGTAAATGGAACAAACAATTCGTTACGAATTAATACATGAATGTAAACAAACAGGGGCAAGAAGAGGCGTTATTTATACTCCACATGGGACCATTCAAACACCTATTTTTATGCCCGTAGGAACACAAGCCACTGTAAAATCTATGACACCGGAAGAATTAAAAGAGGAGGTAGAGGCACAAATTATTTTAGCCAATACTTATCATTTATATTTAAGACCAGGGAACAAGCTAGTAAGAGAAGCAGGTGGTTTACATGAGTTTATGAGATGGGATAGACCTATTTTAACTGATAGTGGAGGTTTTCAAGTTTTTAGTTTAGGCGATTTACGTACTATTTCAGAAGAAGGGGTTACCTTTCAATCTCATTTAGATGGAAGCACACATGTTTTTACTCCAGAAAGTGTAATGGAAATAGAAGAAGATTTAGGAGCCGACATTATTATGGCATTTGATGAATGTTGCCCTTATCCTTCTACTTATGAATATACCAAAAATTCCATGGAAAGAACGACAAGGTGGGCAATTCGTTGTAAAAAAGCACATACTACAGTAGAAAAGCAGGGATTATTTGGAATTATACAAGGAGGTTTCTATCCAGATTTAAGAAAAAAAAGTGCAGAAGATTTAATACAATTAGATTTACCAGGATATGCTATTGGTGGTATTAGCGTAGGGGAACCAAAAGAAAAATTTTTGGAAATTTTAAGATATACTACGCCATTAATGCCAAAAGACAAACCAAGATATTTAATGGGAGTGGGAACACCAGATTATTTAATAGAGGCAGCAAAAGCAGGGATTGATATGTGCGATTGTGTATTACCAACACGTATTGCAAGAAATGGAACAGCTATGACATCTACACGGAAAAGTTGTTGTAAGAAATGCAACGTATGAAAGAGATTTTACACCATTAGATGCAGAGTGTGACTGTTATACTTGTAAAAATTACACAAAAGCTTACATAAGACATTTGGTAAAAGCAAAGGAAATTTTAGGAATTCGTTTATTATCCATTCATAATTTAAGATTTTTAACAAAACTAATGGAAAGAGTTAGAACAGAGATAGAAAGAGATAATTTAGGAACATTTGCAGCAAAATTTTACCAAAAATATTACCATGAATTATAAAGAAGGTCAATTTACAATTCTATAAATTGACCTAAAATAAAAAAAATGGTATAATAAAAGTAGATATCTTATCAACATAAATAGGTTGAAAGGAGGAGATACAAATGAGAAAAAATTTAAAAAAAGAAAACGCAATCACTTTAATTTCCCTTATTATTAGTATTATTGTATTAATAATATTAGCAGGTATTACTGTGTTGTTTGTTATAGATGGCGGAATTATAGATAGAGCAGTGTCCGCAAGAGAACAAACACAAATTGGTTCTTTGAAAGAAAAGTTGGAATTAGAGAAGGAAATTTTGTGGCCCAAAAAGGGAAAAGTCCCACGATAGATGAATACTTGCAACATTTAAAAGAAAAAGGAATAGTAAAAGACACAGGAGTTTACAAAAACAGTGATACAGATGCAGATGTAACGGTAGATGATAAATATGTGTTTAATGTAGAGGAACAGCAAGATGGCAATATAAAAATAGAATATGTAGGAAAAAATGGGGACGTTACCCCACGTATAGAAATTACGCAACTTTCTAGTACAACGAATAGTATTCAAGTGCAATTTGCATTAAAATATGCAAGCCAATATGAATTATTTATAAAGAAAGAGGAAGAAGAGTATAACAGTAAAATACAAGCAAAAGTAGAAACAGAGCAAATAGATTATACCTTTATAGAATTAGAACAAGGAAAAACTTATACAATAAAAATAGAAGCACAATCAGCAAGTGGAATAAAAACAGAAAAAACCCAAGAAGTATCAATAGGAAGTGTAGAAAATTTAACAAAAGCCAATACCCATTTTGCATATAGTGAAACTTCGTGGACCAAGAACGATGTAACCGTAACAGCAGTAGTAGAGGGTATCGAAGACTTAGAAGCAAAAGGCTATAAATTACAAACAAAGAAAGATACAGGAGAATGGGAAGACAAAGCAAGCCAAGTTTTCACAGAAAATGGAACAGTATATGCAAGACTAGTAGATAGTATAGGACAAGAAGGTGGAGGAACAACCGGAAATGTAGAGAAAATAGATAAAGATCCACCAGTAGTAGAAGCTACTACAAAGGCAACAAGTAATACAATTTATATAAAAGCAACGGATGGAGCAAGTGGAATAATAGGATATGCAATAACCCAAAATACTGATATACCAGAAACATTT
>CANRFE010000039.1 GCA_947629805.1 uncultured Clostridia bacterium
CTTTTACTGTTTTTGGTGCTCCATCTACTAAGTCTTTTGCTTCTTTTAGTCCTAGCCCTGTAGCATCTCTAACTACTTTAATAACTTGGATTTTATTTGCTCCTGCTTCTTTTAAGATTACATTGAAAGATGTTTTCTCCTCTACTGCAGCTCCTGCTACAGCTCCTGCTGCTGGTGCAGCTGCTGCTACTGCAGATACTCCATATTTTTCTTCAATTGCTTTTACTAATTCAGCAAGTTCAGCTACTTTTAAGCCGTCAATTTTTTCTAATAATTCTTCTATCATTTTTATTTCCTCCTAATTTTTTTTGTGATTTAAGTTCACTACTCTTATTTTAATAATTCGTTTTAAGCATTTGCTTCTTTTTGTATACGTACTTGATCAAGCCCAATTGCAAGTTTGGAAATATTTCCAAGTAATGCACCTGCAAGCATACCAAGTAACTCTTGTTTTGATGGTAATTTTGCTAAAGTAATTAATTCGTCTACAGACATTACTTTTCCTTCTACAATACCACCTTTAATTTTATAAAATTCATTTTCTTTTGTAAATTTGTAAATTGCTTTTAATGGTTCTACATAGTCTTCTTTTCCAATAATAACAGCTGTTGGTCCTTCTAGCAAAGAATCTAAACTTGTTTCTCCATTTGTATTTAATGCTCTTTTTACAATATTATTTTTTATAACTTTGTATTCAGAATTTACATTTCTTAGTGTACTTCTTAGAGATGTGACACTATCTACTGTAATTCCTCTGTAATCTGTTAAAAGTACTAATTTTGCATCTTTTAATTTTTCTGCTAATTTCTTTACTTCTTCTTCCTTTTGTTTTAATATTGCCTCATTTGCCATTTTATTACTTCACCTCCCAAAATTTATTTTTTTTATTTCTAATAAATAAAAATCCAACTTTTATAGCCATAAACAAGGCATATAAAGATTGGATTTTTCCTCTCTATTCTGCCTCGGTAGGACTTATTTTACTTGCCTACTTTCTTTGGCTACTATAATTATTTTTGATCAATATACATTCCAGGTCCCATTGTAGTAGAAACAGATACGCTCTTAATATATTGTCCTTTTGATGCTGCTGGTTTTGCTTTAATAATAGCTCCCATAATAGCATCGTAGTTTTCTAATAGTTTTTCTGTTCCAAAGGATACCTTTCCAAAACCTAGGTGAATAATATTGGTTTTATCTAATCTGTATTCTACTTTACCAGATTTAATTTCATTAATTGCTTTTGTTACATCCATTGTTACAGTTCCTGATTTAGGGTTTGGCATTAAACCTTTTGGTCCTAATACTTTACCTAATCTACCAACAACGCCCATCATATCTGGAGTTGCTACGATTACATCATAGTCAAACCAATTCTCTTTTTCAATTTTTGGTATTAATTCTTCTGCTCCAACAAAGTCTGCTCCAGCTTTTTGTGCTTCTTCTGCTTTTGGTCCTTTAGCAAATACTAATACTCTTAGTGTTTTACCAGTACCATGTGGAAGTACGGTTGTACCTCTTACTTGTTGGTCAGCATGTTTTGAATCTACACCTAATTTAACATGTAATTCAACGGTTTCATCGAATTTTGCTTTTGGCATTTTCTCAATTGTTTCAAGTGCTTCTTGAATTGTATATAATTTATTTTTTTCTACTAATTTTTGGCACTCTGCTAATCTTTTTCCTGTTTTCATTTTTTCCTCCTTTGGTTCTAACGAAGTTTTCCTTCTCCCATCTTTTCTTTTAGTCAGCAACAACAACACCCATTGATCTTGCTGTTCCTGCTACCATACTCATTGCTGCTTCTAATGATGCTGCATTTAAGTCTGGCATTTTTTGTTTGGCAATTTCTTCTACTTGTGCCTTTGTAATAGTTCCTACTTTATCCCTATTTGGTTTTCCAGAACCTTTTTGAATTTTAATTGCCTTTTTAATTAGTACTGCTACTGGTGGTACTTTGGTTATGAATTCAAAAGATTTATCTTTATAAACAGTAATCACTACTGGAATTATCATTCCTGGTTGATTTGCTGTTCTGTCGTTAAATTCTTTTACGAATTGCATAATATTTACACCACTTGATCCTAATGCTGGTCCTACTGGTGGAGCTGGTGTAGCTTTTCCTGCTTCAATTTGCAATTTGATTACATTGCTAATTTCTTTTTCTGCCATTTTTCTTGCACCTCCTTTGGTTTTGATGTATATTTACATCGAATATAATTATAGATAATTTATTAATTTGGTTACGAAGCTTACGCTTCATTTCCATTTTAAACTACTTTCGTAACTTGTGAAAAGTCTACTTCAATTGGTGTTTCTCTTCCAAACATGGAAACACTTACTCTTACTTTACGTTTGTCTTTATTGATTTCTTGTACTGTTCCTACAAAACCATCAAACGAACCGCCAGTAATAGATACCGAATCTCCTTCTACATAATCTATAGTAACACTTGGAAGTTCAAAGCCCATTTGTCTAATTTCTTGTTCTGTAAGTGGAATAGGATCTGTTCCAGAACCTACAAACCCAGTTACACCTCTTGTATTTCGAACAATATACCAAGTTGCTTCTGTTACAATCATTTTTACTAAAACATAACCAGGGAAAACCTTCTTTAAATTCGTTTTCTTTTTTCCGTCTTTTATTTCAATTTGTTCTTCCATAGGAACAACTATTTCAAAAAAGTAATCCTCTAATTCTCTATTTTTGACTGTTTTTTCCAAATCTGTTTTTACTTTGTTTTCATATCCTGAATAAGTATGAACGACATACCATTTTGGTTCTAAATCTTGTGTTTCTTGAGCCATAAAGATAAGCCTCCTTTTTATTATTCACTTACATTCTCGGAAGTTTGTGCTTCTTCATTTTCTTGTACTTGCGTATTGGTTTGTTCTTCGTTTACAATTTCATTTGAAGCTTGGCTACTATTATCTACGATTTCCTTTAATTTATTGATACCATAGGTATTCATTTTTTCAAATGCTAAATCTAATACAAACACGATAACAGCGGTAATTAATACAATTGTAATAACAGCAACTGTATTATTCACTAATTGCTTTGGTGTTGGCCAAATAACTTTTTTAAGTTCTGCTTTAAAATCTTTAAAAAAGTGCTTCGTTTCTTTTTTATTCTTTGCTTCTTTTGGCATTTCAAATTCCTCCTTAAGGAAGTTATTTTGTTTCTTTATGCGTTGTACGTTTTTTGCAATATTTGCAATATTTTACTACTTCTAATCTATCTGTATCATTTTTTTTGTTTTTTTCTGTCATGTAGTTTCTTCTTTTGCATTCTGTACATTCTAATGTAATTGGTTCTCTTGCTCCTTTTGCAGCCATTTCAAACACCTCCACTGTTTGTTTTAGTTTCTTTTTCTATTTTGAGTATTTTAAAAAGCATATATACTCCATATACGCTTTACTATTCTACCACATCCCTTTTCAAAAGTCAACTGTTCTAAAATATTTTTTATCATTTTGTTTTTTCCAATTTTTTAGTCATTAAAATAAATTAAAAAAAGCTAGACTTTTTTTTCTGTTTATAGTAAAATGAATTTCAATTGTATAATAATAAAGGAGTTTCTTTATGATAAAAAAATATATTTTAGTATTCTTAGTATCTATGGTACCCTTAATTGAATTAAGAGGATCTGTTCCTATTGGACTAAGCTCTCTTCTAGGAGACCCTATTCCTTTACTCCCTCTTTACATTCTTTGTATTATTGGTAATATGCTTCCGGTTCCTATTATCTTCTTCTTTGCTAGAAAAATTTTAATATGGGGTTCTAACAAAAAATGGATTGGAAAGTTTTTTCGTTTTTGTATAGAAAAAGGAGAAAAAGGTGGTAAGAAACTTCAAGAAACGGCTGGGCCTGGTTTATATTTTGCCCTTTTTCTTTTTGTTGGCATTCCCCTTCCTGGCACAGGAGCTTGGACCGGAACTTTAGCTGCTAGTTTTTTAGACATGGATTTTAAGAAGAGTACTTTAGCTGTTATGGCTGGTGTTGTTTTAGCGGGTATTATTATGGGGCTTGCTTCAGCTGGTGTATTTGGTGCAATAGGTGCTATTTTTAGCTAATAGTTACATTTTATTTTGCTATAAAAAAGAACGTTAGTTATTACTAACGCTTTTTTTATAAGGATTCTTTCCTGTTCTAATTTACGATCTTTCAAATTGAATAGTTACTTTAAATAAATCTCCATCTAAATAAATTTGGAAAGTACCCTTTTGTAATTCTGTTAAACTTTGTGCAATAGATAATCCCAAGCCACTTCCTTCTGTATTTCTTGAAGATTCTCCTCGAACAAAACGTTCCATTAGCTCCCCTGCAGAAATATTTAATTTTTCTTGCGAAATATTTTTTAAATGAATTTGTACCGTCTTCACGCTTAATTCTACATCTGCGTAGACTCTGGTTTTTGGCATGGCATATTTTACAATATTAGAGTACATATTTTCCATAACACGATATAAATAACGACTATCTGCTGTAATTACAGCATCCTCTTCTGGTAAATTCAAAACTAATTCTAATTCTTTTTCTTTGAATTTATCTTCATATTCTCCTGCTATTTGTTTCATTAATTCTTTTACATCTAGTTTTTCCATGTTCAGTTTAATATTTCCAGACGATGCTTTTGAAGCTTCTACCAAATCTTCCGTTAAACGTTTTAATCTTTGGGATTTTTGGTCTAATATTTCTAAATATTCTTTGGCCTTTTCATTTGGCATTTTTTCTTTTTTTAATAAATCTACATAGTTAATAATAGAAGTCAATGGTGTTTTAATGTCGTGGGATACATTCGTAATTAATTCCGTTTTCATTCTTTCACTTTTTAAGCTTTTATTAATTGCATTTTGAAATCCGCCTGCAATATCATTTAAATAGGTACAAACTTCTTTTAATTCTCCTCTAAATTCTTCCTTATTTAAATAAATTTGTGTATTTCCTTCATATAATTCTTTCATCATTTGTTTCACTTTTAAGAATTGCTTAATAGAAGCAAAACCATAATAAAAAACTCCACACCACATAGCAATTAAAAGCAAAACTCCGCCAAAATTCCCATTTTGCAAAAAGTAATGTTAATAAACTAAAAGCAAGTATGAAAAAAATTAATTTTGCAGTAGGATTGAAGTAAGTAAAAATTGTATTGCATGCTTTTTGTATTATTTTATAACAACGATATAGTACTGTGTTTTTCCAAAAAGTATGGGTTTTTATTCTTTTTACTAAAGTTTCATAAGTTAAAATTCCAACAATATAAGCAATTGTTCCTAGTGTAATAATTAGTGTAATGGAAATCATATCTAAATAATAAATATTCAGCGTTAAATGGTTTCCTGCCATTCCAAATAAAATTCCTATTATACTGAAAACAATAAGAACAATGAATTCCAATGGAATTTTATCAAGAATATCTAACACAATTTCTTGCTTTCCTCTTTTTTTCCCTGCATATATTGCCAATAATACAATACAAACAAAAAGAATAACAATAGAAATTGGAAAATTAAGAATTGCTGTTTGAGCAGAAGGCGCAGCCGCTTTATATAAAAAGTAAGAAGTTTCATAATAATCGTTATATTGTAAAGGTGTTTGCATTGCCGTATAAATTGTACAATCGTATTCATTTTCTATTTCCGAAAATGGATACGCATATTTTATCTCTTCTAAAGATAAGAAATTGATGTTTGTATCTACTTGTCCTTGTTGATAATTCCAATAATAAGAAAACGTACCGAATTCTTGCTTTATTTTTTCTATTGTGTCTGTTTTCATTGTTTGTGTTACATTAGTTACTGCTGTGTTTGTTTTATTATCAATTACTAAAAACTTAAAATTCCTATTTTCTAAGTAATTTTTATAATAGATAGTTCCTTCTGGTAGATTGCTTTGCGTTACTCCATACATATTTGAAAAAGTTATTTCTTTATGCTGTTGTACCGAATAACTTAAGTAACCATTATACTCTGTTGTATTTACATTTGTATAACAAGCCGTTAAATTTTCATAAATAGAATTTTTATACAAGTCTGCAAATTGTTGTGTTTCAAAATAATTTACATTTTCTACTTTTTTACTTGTGCCAAACATGGCAAAATAGAGAATAGACTGTGCCATACTTAAAATAGCAACAGGAATTAAAATATAACAAAGGACACGTATAAACAGAGCATATTTATTAGGTGTTTTTTCCATTTTCTATACCTCCTCTAATTTTTCTATTTTATAACCAATTCCCCAAATTACTTTCAAATATTTGGGTTCTTTCGGATTAATTTCAATTTTTTCTCTGATGTGCCTAATGTGAACTGCAATAATATTTTCTGCTCCAAAAGCTTCATCTTCCCATAATGTTATATTCTGTTGGGGTTAATTTAATTTCTTTTCCTTCTACTACTACTTGTTTTGTATCATCATTTATTCTTAAGTCTCCTGTTTGATAAATGGTAGTATCTTCTTTTTTTTGAAAAGAACCAAGGGAAGTATATCTTCGTATTTGTGAATTTACTCTTGCAATTAATTCTATGGGGTTAAACGGTTTTGTTACATAGTCGTCTGCCCCATTATTTAACCCTGCTACTTTATCATAATCTTCTGATTTAGCCGAAAGCATAATAATAGGTACCGACTTTGTTTGTCTTATTTTACTAGCTGTTTCCATTCCATCCATTTTTGGCATCATAATATCTAAAATTACTAAATGAATTTCCTTTTTTTCCATAATATTTAATGCTTCTTTTCCATTATAAGCCTTATATATTTGATATCCTTCTTTGCTTAAATAAATTTCAATTGCACTTACAATTTCTTTGTCATCATCACAAACTAATATATTGTACATGGTTTCTCTCCTTTTTTGTTTTTTAGTATACCATAAATTTCTTAAGAAAAAAGTAAGTAGATTCTTAATTTTTTATTAAATAAAAAATGAGTCTAAAAAGTTAACGTAATTAGACTTTTTTCGCTTGTAACTTTTTTTCCTCATTTCTTTTTTTATTTATTTACTTTATTTCGATAATCAATAAAATCTTCTATTAATACTTTTATAATAGCAATAACAGGAACTGCTAAAAACATTCCTAAAATTCCAAAATAAGCTCCTCCTAAAGTAACCGCTAAAATAACTAAAATAGGACTAATTTTTAAAGAATTTCCTACAATTTTAGGGTTAATTACATTTGCATCAATTTGTTGTAAAATAGTTACCACAACTAACATCCAAATAGCTTGTGCTAAGCCACCTGTAAGCAAAGTAATAAGAGCAGCAATAACAACTGCAATAATAGCACCTACGTATGGAATTAAATTGAAAATTCCAATCATAACGCCAAGCAATACAGCATATTTTACTCCTAATAGACTCATCGCAATAGAAGTTAAAATACTCACTACAATAGCATCTAAAAATTGACTTGATAAAAAATGAAAGAAAATTTCGTTACTGCTGTGAAAATATTTATCTAAATTGCGATATGCCTTTTTGTTAAAAATGGCACCTGCAAATCTTTTTAAGAAAGCAACAATATCTGCTCTACTGTTTAAAATATAAATGGATACTACAATAGCAACAAAAATATCAAAAATTTTACTAGCAATACTAAGTGCTCCTTGTGCATATTGGGTTAATGCTTCTACATTAATGACTTGTTTGAAATCAATATTTTGCACTTCTTGTATAATATTGGTTACCACTTCTGTTTTCCAAAAAGAATCTTCTGGTAATTCATTAATTTTTGTAACTGCTGTTTCATAATAACTACTAAAGTTATTTGCTAAATCTACTACACTTTGTATTAAAGGAGGAATAATAAAGTTAATTAAAATAAGTAGTAAAATAAGAGCAATCACATAAATTGTAAAAATACTAAGTGGTCTTGCTTTTTTTGCAATAAATTTTATTTTTTTATTTGTTTTGTAACACGTTTCTACTTTTCTACAAGGAATATACAAAATATAAGCAATGAGTATGCCTGCTGCAAAAGGTGCTAAAATGCTTAATAAATTTGTAAACCAATGCATTATTTGTGCTATGCTATCTACCGTTTTATAAACTAAAATAACAGCTATAGCAAAAGTAAACCAAGATAACCATCTTGTCCAATTTCTTGTTTTTTTCTCCATTTTTTCTTTTTTCTGCTAGTTTATACTTTCTCTAACAGTTCTCCTTTCTTATTGTTCTATATTAATATCTAATTCTATAGGGCAATGATCACTTCCTAAAATATTAGAATGTATTTTACTATCTTTTATTTTTTCCTTTAGGGAATTGGAAGTAAGAAAATAATCTATTCTCCAACCTATATTTTTTTCTCTTGCTTTCATCATATAAGACCACCAGGTATAAGCATTTTCTTGTTTTGGATATAAAAAACGAAAACTATCAATAAACCCAGCATTTAATAATTGCGTCATTTTTTCTCGTTCTTCATCTGTAAAACCAGCATTATGATGATTTGTTTTAGGATTCTTTAAGTCTATTTCTTGATGTGCTACATTAAAATCTCCACAATAAATAACGGGTTTCTTTTCCTTTAAACAAAGTAAATAATTTCTTAAAGCATCTTCCCATAGCATACGATAATTTAATCTTTCCAATTCTCTTTTCGAATTTGGTGTATAACAATTTACTATATAAAACTCTTCAAACTCTAAGGTTATAACTCGCCCTTCTTGGTCATGCTCTTCTATCCCAATTCCATAAAAAACCGACAGTGGTTTCTTTTTTGTAAAAATGGCTGTTCCGGAATAGCCTTTTTTAATAGCACTATTCCAATATTGATAATAACCCTCTAGAACAAGCTCTACTTGCCCTTCTTGCATTTTGGTTTCTTGGATACAAAAAATATCTGCATTGCTTTGTTTAAAGAAATCCATAAAACCTTTATTTAATACCGCCCTTAAACCATTTACGTTCCAAGATATGAGTTTCATTGTTTTCCTCCTATTTTTCTTGCTTTTGTATTATATCATGTTTCCATTTTTCCTACAAGTACTTCCTGAAAATTAAGACGTAGCCGGAAGATTCTACATATTTATAGCGCTATTTCCAGCATTTTTTGCCAAAAAAAGAACCTCTTTATTAATTTTTTATTTAATAAAAGGGTTCCATTTGAAAAGTATTCGCTATTTCTTTTTTCTAATTTTTTGTATGAATTTATTTTAATTTAATGTTAAAGTTACTTGCGCATATTGATTATAATTTATATGTCCAGGTAGATTTCCACCGCCGGAAATATTCAAAGTTAAAGAATTCGTATTGGTTAAATCAATTGTTTTTCCATTTGAAACAGCTTGATTGTTTGCTTTTACAGTAGTGTCACTGCCACTTACTGTTAAATTAGAAAAGGTTACAGAAGAAAAATTCGTAACATTGATTGTGGTGTTTGCATTGCCTCCTCCTGAAAAATAGGTTGACTCACTATCTTTCGCATTTCTAAACCAGTTTAAATAACATGTTATACTTACAGAATTACTCAAGTTACTTGTTCCTGTTATTTTTTCTCCATTTACATAGGCTGTTTTTCCTGTTGCTATATCTTCTGCTGTTGCAGTTGCTGTTGTTTGACTTTCTAAGCTATTGGTTGTTACTATTCCTCCACTTGTGTATCCTTCTGGAATAGGATAACTTTCTCCTGCATTTAGGGCTTGAGGGTTTAACGCTTGATTGTTTGGCATTGTTCCTGTTACTAGTTGCCCTTTTACCCAAGCGGTTTCTCCTTGTAAAATTTGCTTGTCTGTTGCTGTTGCATCCTTAGTTACATTTTCTAGGATTCCATTAATTCCTTCTTCAAATTCTTTTGTTTCTGCTGTGGTTGGGTCTCCTATTGTATTTCCTCCTGCTTGACCAATAGCATTTGCTATGGCTTGCTTAAACTCTATTAATTTTTGAATGGCATCATAAGAACTTCCTTTCCCTTCTGTTCCTCCTATATATCCACCTTCCATTGTAAGTTGTGTATACAAGGCATTTAGTTTTTCTTGCTCTTCTACTTGTGCTAGTTCCATATTTTCTTTTGCTCTTAATGCCATTTGAAATAAACCATTTTGTCCTAACGTTAAATTCAAACTAATTCCTGCCAAAATCATTAAAATAATAATAGTGATAATTACTGCTACTAGAGTAATTCCTTTATTTCCTTTTGTTCCATTTTTCATTTTTTCTTCTCCTTAGTTTTCTTTTAGTTTTTGTTGAATCTTTTCTTTTTATACATTATGTATATAAGTTGTTTCTCTTATTACTTGCCATTTTACTATTCTTTTACTGCTTCGTCAAGATTCTTTTTCTATTTCCTTATAATTTATACTTATTTTTTAACTAAACATTTTAATATGTCTATTACAAATGTGACCTAACCTACATATTCCTACTCCTCTTTCTTAGTCCACACCTAACATCTTTATCCATACTTTCAATCATAACCACCCGTAAAACGGGTGGTTTGCTCTTAGCCTAGAAGGCTTTTGTACTGGCACTTCTGGGCTTAAGCC
>CANRFE010000040.1 GCA_947629805.1 uncultured Clostridia bacterium
GCGACCCTTCTAAAAAAGTCGCTCTTTTGTTTCTTCCTATTTTCTTCTTTGTCTAATTTGGTATACAACATAAATCATAACAAGTAAAAGAATTGCATAAATTCCATATTCTACTATAGAAGTACCTGTTTTTGGTAACTGTTCCGTGCTATTGGTCATTTCATTGGTTAACTCATTTGTATTTTGTACTTCTTCTCCTTTTACGTTAATAGTAAATTCTTGTTGGGCTAAAATTTCATTGCTTTCTGGACCATTTGTTACATCTAAAAGGGTAAGCTTAATTGTATATGTTCCTGCTACAGGATACGTTGCTCTTGTCATGGTTTCATTACGAAAAGTTCCAGAAATGGCAAAACCTGTACTTGGCCCCCAATATCCTATTTGTGCAATATCATGCTCTTCTCCTGCTGAGTCCACTGCTAGTAATTTTGGTGTTGCTGGACCTTCTACATCTACTTTAATTCTTACTTTACTATGTGTAGGTGTATCTTTTCCAGAAAGTGTTGTTACAGATATTTTCTCTTCATTTACTTTCGTTTCTCCATCATAATAAAGATGGAAGCTAATTGTTTCATCTATAGCTGCAAAAGTAGCCATACTTATCATTAGTAAGAAAAGAAATACAATTGAAATAATGGTTATTTTTTTCATAATAAACCCCTTTCCATTTTTTATTATATATATGGCCGGGTTTCTATTTTATTCCATTTCCGCTTTTTTTATTTTTTCTTTTATTGCTTCCTCTTTTAATAATTTGCTCGCTACATGTATAAAATTGGTTTCGGTATCGGTTAAATAAATTTCATAATCACCTTGTTGCTTGCTTTCCTTTTGTAATTTCTTTTCTTTTAACATTTTTTTTATTTCTTTTGCTAGTTTTTCTCCTGTATTAATGAGTTCCACCTCTTCTCCCACTGTTTCTTTTATACTTTTTTCAAAGAGTGGATAATGCGTACAACCTAAAATTAAACAATCTATTTGAGAAAAGTCTTTTAGATATTCTTGAACTGTAAGCTTTGCAATTGTATTTTCTGTCCACCCCTCTTCTGCCATAGGAGCTAAAAGCGGACAGGCTTTTTCTTGTAAAAAAGCTTGTGGAATTTGCTGTTTTATTGCATTTTGCCAACCTTTACTACGAATGGTTCCAGTAGTAGCAATAACTCCAATTCTTCTTAGTTTTTTATTTTCTTTTAAATATTGCACTGTTGCATCTATGATTCCTACAATGGGAATAGAATATTGTTTTTTGACTTCTTCTAATGCTTGAGAAGTTGCGGTACCACAAGCAAGGATAATGGCTTTTACTTCTTTTTGTAGCAAAAAGTCAATTCCTTTTTTGGTTAGTTCTATAATCGTTTCCTTTGTTTTACTGCCATAGGGGAAACGTTTGGTATCTCCTAAATAGATAATATTTTCTTGACAGTTTTGTTTTCGTATTTCTTTTAATACCGTAAGACCTCCTACTCCTGAATCAAACATCCCAATTGGTCTCGTATCTTGCATAGTTTCCTCCTTTTTTTCTTGTATTATATTCTATTTTTGTAAAATTTACTACAAAATAAGACACTTTTTTTCCGTTTTTTCATACTATATAGTAAGCTATATGCTAAAAAATTAAATTTTAGAAGGGATGATTAAAATTATGGAGTACGATAAAAATGTATGTCCTGTTGTAGATGTTGATGGAGTAATTGCCTCTGGAAAACAATTTGACCTTGATATTCGTTTACCAGAAGATAACAGAAATGTTATTTACGGTGTTATAAAAGATTGTTATGGCGATCCAGTAGCAGATGCTGTTGTAAAATTAATTGAGATTGTTTACGATTGTGGCAAAGAAGAAAGAAGACCAGTATCTCATACTTTTACCGATAAAGATGGAGATTTTGTATTTGGACCTTTATGCACAAATAAATATTATGCTATCGAAATTTGGGTAGATAATGTAAAACATTGCAAGGTATGCACAGAATGTAAACACGAAGGAAAATGTTTAAAAGGAATAAAATTGGAATGCAAACATGACGACAAAGACTGTAAACCATGTTATAAAGAACAAGAAAAAGAATACAGAAGCGAAGAAACTTCTGACTAGCTGTTGTTTCTACCTTGTTTTCTTAAGGATTACGAAGAAAATAGAACAAAGAGATAAGAAAACTCTTTGTTCTATTTTTTATAGTATTCCCATTTTCTTAGCAAATTGTTTTCCTTTTTTTATCATTTGCTTTCTGCTACTTCCTGTCATTTCTTTATACATCATCATAGCACCTGCGGAAACAATTCCTCCCATAATCATACCTTTGATAAACTTCATACTTTTTATTCCCTCCTTTTTTCTTTTTCTTATTCCTTATTATGCGTTTTTTCTTTTTCTTTTATACCCTTTATACAATTCATATACTTCATGAAAAGCAATCAGTAAAAGGAAAATGGCAAAATATTTTTTTAAGTGTTCCGAACTAATATTTTTAGAAACAATGGCCCCTAAAATGGCTCCTAAAATTCCATAAAAAGAAATACTAAGCGCTAGTTTGCTATCTACATTTTTTTGTTTCCAATTCGTAAAAATAGCAGCTAAAGAAGTGGGAATAAAAAACACTAAGTTTGTAGCTTGGGCGGTGTGTTGGTCTAAAGACAAAAACAAAGAAAGAAGAAGAATTAAAATGGTTCCTCCTCCCATTCCTAAACCTGTTACAATTCCTGCTATAATCCCAAAAATGATGGCTAACATATCATTTTCTCTTCCTTTTTTCTAAAATAACATTTTAATAGAAACATAAAACAAAAATATACTAAAAAAAATACGCACATATTGCGTTGGAATTTTTTTTAAGAGTTTTGCTCCTATAATTCCCCCTATAATTCCTCCTATAGCACAAAGAAAACCAATTTTCCATTCGATATAATTTTCTTTATAATAAAAAATACTACTGGTTACAACCATTGGCAGAATACAGCATACTGCTGTTCCTCTTGCTATTTTATCTTCTTTTTTTAACACATAAAGAAAAGCAGGAACTAATATTAAACCTCCTCCTGAAGCAAACAAACCACAAATTATTCCCGCTAAAAGTCCCATTGCTATTTTTTTTATTTTTTCCATCTTTTTTATTCCTTTTTTCTTTAGTATGCTTTTTTCTTCTATTTCTTATTCATTTTCTTAATTTTGGAATGATTTCTACTAATTGTTCTACTAAAAAATGAACATCTTCCTTACTATTTTCTTCTCCTAAAGTAACTCTTAAAGAACTATATGCTAATTCTGGCTTTAAGCCAATGGCAAGAAGTACATGAGAAGGACTTGGACTTGCTGAACTACAAGCACTACCTGCCGAAGCACAAATTCCTTTTTCATCTAATTTCAACAAAAGTTCTTCTGCTTGTATCCCTTCAAAAGACAAATTGGCATTTCCCGGTAATCTTTTTATTCGATCCCCATTTACTTTACAATTTGGTATCTTTTCTTCTACCTGTTTTATATATTCTTCTCGTAAACTTATTAACTTTTCCTGATATTGTTGCAAATTGTTATGAGCAAGCTCAATTGCCTTTCCTAGGCCTACAATACCAGCTACATTTTCTGTTCCTGCTCGTTTGTTTTTTTCTTGATGCCCTCCATCTTGTATCCTATCAAATTCCACTCCTTCTCTTACATAAAGTGCACCTACTCCTTTAGGTCCATAAAATTTATGAGCTGACATAGATAAGGCATCTATTTGCATTTTTTCTACATCTATTTCTACATTTCCTACTGCTTGCACACTATCGGTATGGAACAAAACATGATGGTTTCTGGCAATTTGCCCTATTTCGTAAATAGGTTGTATTGTTCCTATTTCATTGTTAGCAAACATGATACTAATTAAAATGGTATCCTTTCTAATACTTGCTTCCAACTCTTGTAAAGAAATAAAACCATTTTCATCTACCTTCAAATAGGTTATTTCAAATCCCTGCTGTTCTAGTGCTTTACAAGTTTCTAAAATTGCTGGATGTTCTATTTTACTTGTAATAATATGTTTTCCCTTTTTTTGATAATGAGAGGCTATTCCTTTTAAGGCTAAATTATCTGCTTCACTTCCACAAGAAGTAAAGTAAATCTCTTTTGGTTTTGCATGAATTGCTTTTGCTACTCTTTTTCTTGCTTCTTCTATTGCCTTTTTCGCATTTCTTCCTAAAGTATATAAAGAAGAGGCATTTCCATATTCTAAGGAAAAATATGGTAACATTTCTTTTAATACTTCTTCTTTTACCATGGTAGTTGCTGCATGGTCAAAATATCGTATTTTCATATTATACAAACTCTCCTTATAAAATACTTTTCCCTTTTCTTTAGTATATTATTTTTTCTTCATATTATTCTTTTTCCAAACAATAAATTGCCTTAGAAACTTTTTGTTCTAAGGCAATTTATTATTTTTATTAGAGTTTTTTATGTAATTTCTTTTTAATTTGATACCCATCTTAATATTTTGATATTCTTATAAGTATCTAAAACGTCAGAATACTTATCATATTCTTCTTCCCAAATCATTTTTGGTACTTTGTCAAATGCATTAAATACTTTTTCTGCTTCCATTAAAAAAATAACTTGTTCTTGTACGCTCATTTTTTCATACTTTTTAGAAAAAGCATATAATTTATCTAACATTTGGTTTGCTTCTATAAAGCTCCAAAAATCTTTAATTTTCATTCCTGCTAATTTTAATTGCATAATAGCAAAGAGAATTAAGCCAAATATAACAAATAGTAAAAGATATACAATTATCATTAGTTCCATTTTTTCACCTTCTCTTTAGAATCTATTCCTATTATAGCATAATTGTAATAATTTTGCAACTTTTCTGTCATATTTCTGTAATAATCGACTTTTATAAGTTTTGTAATTCCTTTAAGCGGTATTCATAAGCTTTCTTAACGTCTTCTGCAAAAGCAAGTTTTGGTTCTTCTATTCCCATTTTTTGAATTAATTTTTTTGTAAAATACGGATTTAAAATTAAAATCGGTCCTATTACATAAGTACCTATAAAATTTTTTCTTTGTATTCCTTCTAATTTTGATTCCTTATTGATTCCAATTCCTTTTTCTACGCTTGCAAAATAGCCCTCGCTGTTTTGGCCATAACTAAAAGTAAATTGGCTCTTAAAACCTATAATGTCTATATCTTCCCATTTTCCAATAAACTTACTATTATGCCTATGAAGCATATCTTGCTTTGCATAAATCTTAAAAATTCCTAAAGCTTGTATTCTGCTTCCATCTTCTTTTTCAATATATTCTGAAAAAATTTCTAAAGCATTTCCCGTCATTAAAAAAACAACATTTTGCTCTATTAATTCTTCTATTTTTTGCTTATAAGGTAATAATTTTTGAATAACCTTTTCTTGTCTGCTTTCTGTCATAGGTCCTAAATAAATAAAATTTACTTTTTCTTTTACAAAAATTGGCTCTTCGTCAAAAGCAGTTTCATGAAAGTGTGCTTTCGGCAAACATTTTTGTAAATATTTCATATTACTAAGGTCCCCATATAAATTGCAAAATTCCGGAAATAAAATTTCTATTTTTAAATTTTCTTCCATTTTTGTCTCCTTTTTTATTTTTGCTCTTCTTGTATTTTTCTTTTTACTTGTTCTTTTATTTCATTTTTTAAGTCCATCGCATATAAATCATGTAAAATAAAAACTTTCTCAATTCCTTCTAAATTTAATTTTTCTGTTAAGGATAATTCCTCTCTTTGACAAACAACCTTTTCCATTTCAATTTCTGCCATTTCTAGTCTTACTTTTGTATCTAAATATCTTGCACCTGCTGTTAAAATTTGCTTAATGGATTCGTCTTTTAAAAATTCAAAATCGGTATCATAATGCCATGCTGTATTTTCCGATCCATTTGCTGCATCGTGTAAATCGTCTAATAAAAGATATACTGCTTTGTTTCCACTTTCTTTTCTTACATAATCAAAAGCTCTAGAACAAGCAATAGGGTTCATTCCCTTAGCCAGTTGCGTAATGACTTCTATGTTTCCAACTTTTTCTTTACTAAATCGTGTATCTACTATTTTTTGCTTACTTAAAACAGGATTGATTTGTTCTTGTTTCAAGCCCAATTCTTGTAAAAGGGTAATTGTTGCTAACATATTATAAATATTAATAATGTTATCCTGAATTAAATCATATTGTTCCTCTTTTTCTTGATGCTTTATGGTCATAGTTTTATTTTCAAAATCTATCTTTGTTACTTCATAATCTATCTTAGGAGACTTAAAATCACATTTTGTACAATGTGCTCGTCCTATATGATTATAACGTACAAAATCATATTCTAATTTACTATCACATTTTGGACATACAATAATATCTCTTGCTATATTTTGACAAGTATCGGTATCGGTTGGTAGCCTATCTATTCCAAAATAAACACGTTTATTCTCAGGGCTTAAATTGCTAACAATTAAATCGTCTCCATTTAAAATAAGCTTCGTTTCTTTTGGAATATTGCTACTTAACATATTCGAAATAAATTCTGTATGGGCGTTTCGCATTAAAGAATCGCGAAAAAGATTGGTACAAATTAAATAAGTTGGCTTTACATATGGGTACACACGAATAGAACTTCTTTCGTCAATTTCAAATACAGCTAAGTCCTTTTTTGGTTTTCCAGATAGCTTTGCCCCTTTAATAAAGGTAGAAGCAATACCAGAATTCGTATTAGAACCTAATTGATTATCCATAAAATCATAACCATTTTCTTTTAAGCAATTTTCAATCATATTACATACGGTAGTTTTTCCATTTGTTCCTGTTACAGCTATAATCGTTTTTGGTTTTCCAATTTTCTCTAAAAAATCTGGGCATAAAGTAATGGCAAGTTTTCCTGGAAATTGCGTGGCATCTCTTTTTATCATTTTTAAGGCTATAATAGAAATTTTGGCTAGATAAAAGGCAAAATAAAATGCAATCTTTTTTTTCATTGTTTCTCCTCTTTTTCTTTTTTGTTATTTTATCGTTTCTTAGACATTTTAGCAATAGGATTTCCTATATTTTTTCTTCTTGTATTTTTTATGCAAAAAAGCAATAGAAAAAACCATGTTTTTGCATGGTTTTTTTGCTCTATTTTAGAATGGCTCTTCTTTTCGTATGTAACCTTCTAAACGAAATAGGAAGTCTTCTATATTCGACAACCTCATTTCAAATACTTGATTTGTCATATCGCTAATTTCGTTATACTCTTGCATTTTCATTAGTTTTTGCATAATTACTTTAAAATTCTTTTGTGTTTGTTCTGACAAATTGGTTTGTTCTTGTTTTAATTGGTTTAAAAGTTCTTTTATTGCTTCGATTCGGTCATTTGCCAAAGGATTTTTTTCCTCCATACAATCACCTCTTCCTTGCATTTGGTAAAATTATTTTAACATTTTCTTTTTTACTTGTCAACAGTTTTTACGAAATTTTGTTCTTCTTATTTTAGAGAATTTTTCCCCCTCCAAGAACAATATCTCCTAAATAAAATACGACAGATTGCCCCTTTGTAATAGCTCTTTGTGGCTCTTCAAACACCACATGCGCAATAGCATTTTCCATTGTTAAAATTGCTTTTGCCTCTTTTGCACGATACCTAATTTTTGCCATAACTTCTATAGGTTTGCTCAAATCTATTGGTAATAAAAAATTACATTCTGTTGCTTGTAATTCTTTTTGGTACAAATCTTTTTCTTCTCCTACTACTACCTCCTGTTTGTCTTTGTTTAAGGCAATTACATAGAGTGGTTTTGGATAACTGATTCCTAAGCCTTTTCTTTGCCCTATGGTGTAATGAATGAGTCCTTCATGGGTACCTAAAATAGTTCCATCTTTTAATACAATGTTTCCTTTTTGGAAAGATTGTGGACTGTTTTTTTGGATAAAACCTACATAATTCTTATCTGGAATAAAACATACTTCTTGTGAATCCTTTTTATGTGCTACTTTTAATGCATACTTTTCTGCTAACTTTCTTACTTCTTCCTTATTTTGAAAACTTTCTAAAGGATACAAAATATGCGGTAATACTTCTTTTGGAATACTATATAAAAAGTAAGTTTGGTCCTTTTGCTTTGCCTGTGATTTTTTCATGACATATTGGTGGTATTCTGGGCTATATTCTATTTTAGCATAATGTCCTGTTGCTACATACTCACACCCTAATTCTAGTGCTTTTTGATAAAAAGCACCAAATTTTAAATAGCGGTTACATTCAATACAAGGATTGGGTGTTTTGCAATTTTCATAACAGTTAATAAAATCTTCTATGACATAATGCGTAAAATCTTCTTCACAATTTAAGGTATAATGGGGAATTCCTAATTTATCACAAACTCGTTTTGCATCATAGGTTGCAGAAAAAGAACAACAACCTCCTTCTATTTCAGGGTTGCACTTATCTTCCCAGAGTTTCATGGTTGCCCCAATTACTTCATACCCCATTTCTTGTAAGACAATGGCAGATACGGAGCTATCTACTCCTCCACTCATGCCTAACAGTACTTTTTTCTTTTTTCCTTCTAAAAGTGTCATTTTTCCTTCTTTCTAAAAAGATGTGAAATCTTTTTAGCTTTTCACATCTTTTTTTATTCTTCTATTAGTTTTATATGCACTTCTTCTAGCTGCTCTTTTGTTACTTTACTTGGTGCATTCATTAATACATCTCTTGCTTTTTTGTTTTTAGGGAAAGCAATAATTTCTCTTAAATTGTCTTCGTTCGTAATAAGCATAATCATTCTATCTACTCCTGGTGCTGCTCCTGCATGTGGTGGTGTTCCATATTGGAAAGCATTGTACAAAGCTCCAAATCTAGTTTCTACTTCTTTTTCACTATAGCCTGCTATTTCAAAGGCTTTTACCATTAATTCTGGGTCGTGGTTTCTTACCGCTCCTGATGCCATTTCATAGCCATTACATACGACATCATATTGGTAGGCTAAAATCTCTAATGGATTTTTGGTATTTAGCGCTTCCATTCCTCCTTGTGGCATAGAAAATGGATTATGATTAAAGTCTATTTTTCCATCTTCTGCTTCTTCATACATTGGAAAGTCCATAATAAAGCAGAATCGATAACAATCTTTTTCTATTAAATCTAAACGTTTTCCTAATTCAATACGTACGAAACCAGCAATTTTTTGTGCTTTTTCTAGTTTTTCTTCTGCTATAAAGAATAAGCTATCTCCTGTTTTTGCACCTAAAGATGTCAAACCTTTTTGTACTTCTTCTGTTACAAATTTAGCAATACCACCTACTGGTCCTTCTTCTTGTAATTTTACCCATGCTAAACCTTTTGCACCAGCTTCTTCTTTGGCAAATTCGTCCATACCATCAAAGAATTTTCTTCCTTGCTCTGCTCCTCCTGGTACAATAATAGTTTTAATTACTTTTCCCTTAAAAATACTGAATTCTGTATTTTTGAAAATTTCGGTTGCATCTTGAATAATAAGTGGATTTCTTAAATCTGGCTTATCAATTCCGTATTTTTCCATAGCTTCTTTGTATGGAATTTTTATAAATGGCGCTTCGTCTACTTTCCAAGTGGTAAACTCTTTAAAAGTAGAAATGAAAATTTCTTCTAATACTGCAAAGACTTCCTCTTGCGTTGCAAAGCTCATTTCAAAGTCCAATTGATAAAATTCCCCTGGTGCTCTATCGGCACGTGGATCTTCGTCTCGAAAACATGGAGCAAGTTGAAAATATTTGTTAAAGCCAGAGACCATTAATAACTGTTTAAATTGCTGAGGAGCTTGTGGCAAAGCATAAAATTCCCCTGGATGTAATCTACTTGGTACCAAAAAGTCTCTTGCCCCTTCTGGAGAAGAATTGGCTAAAATTGGGGTTTGTATTTCTGGAAAGCCCAATTCGTTCATTTTGTCTCGTAAAAATTTTAAAATTTTAGAACGAAGTAAAATGTTGTTATGAATTTTATCATTTCTTAAATCTAAGAAACGATATTGTAGTCTTAAATCTTCTTTTACCGAATCTCTATCTATTTTTTCCGAATTTACTTCAAATGGCAATACATTTTTACATTTTCCAAGCATTGTAATGGTATTGGCTTCTACTTCAATTTCTCCTGTTGGTATTTTTAAGTTTTTATTTACACGTTCTATAACCTTTCCCTCTACGGATACTACACATTCGGTTACTAATGCATTAGAAATTTCTTTTAATTCTTCTTTTTCGTTAAGCACAATTTGCGTAATTCCTGTTTCATCTCGTAAGTCAATAAATTTCATAGCACCTAAATTACGAATTCTTTGTACCCAACCTGCTAATTTTACCGT
>CANRFE010000041.1 GCA_947629805.1 uncultured Clostridia bacterium
GCAACGATTATATTGACTCTATCATTATTATTGCAATTGTTATCTTAAATGCTATTATGGGGCTAATACAAGAAGAAAAAGCGGAGAAGTCTTTAGAAGCATTAAAAAGTATGAGTGCTCCACTAACAAAGGTAAGAAGAGAAGGAAAAACAGTATGTATTCCCGCAAAAGAAGTAGTACCAGGAGATATTGTTTTATTAGAAACAGGCAATTATGTACCAGCAGATGCAAGGTTAATTTCTAGTTCGCACTTAAAAGTAGAGGAGGCTAGTTTAACAGGAGAAACCATTCCTATTTTAAAAGAGGCAAATGTTGTTCTAGAAGAAAAAGTAGAATTAGGGGATATGGTAAACATGGTTTTTTCTTCTACTATGATAGTAAGTGGACATGGAGAGGCAATTGTAACAGAAACAGGTATGCATACGAAGGTGGGAAAAATTGCTACTATGCTAGTAGAAAATGAAGCACCACAAACTCCTATTCAAAAAAAATTAGCACAAGTAGGAAAAACATTAGGAATAGGCTGTCTTTTTATTTGCTTTTTTATTTTTGGAATAGGGCTTATGAAAAAAATAGAACCAATGGAAATGTTTATGACTTCTGTAGGACTAGCAGTAGCTGCTATTCCAGAAGGTCTCCCTGCAATTGTTACAATTGTACTTTCTATTGGAGTAACCAAAATGGCACGAAAAAATAGTATTATTCGAAAATTGCCAGCTGTAGAAACTTTAGGTAGTAGTAACGTAATTTGTTCAGATAAAACTGGAACTTTAACCCAAAATAAAATGAAGGTAGTAGAAGAATTTACTTTAGATGGAGAGAAAAAACAACTCTTAGAATTTAGTTGTTTATGTACAGATGCACAAATAGAAATACAACAAGGCAAAAAAGTAGTTCTAGGAGAACCAACAGAAGTAGCTTTAGTAAATAGAGCATTACAGGAAAATATAGATAAAAGAGAATTAAATAAGGACAAAAGAAGAATAGGAGATATTCCTTTTGATTCAAATCGAAAAAGAATGACAACTATTCATGAAAAGGAAAATCAGTATTTCTTTATTACAAAAGGAGCACCAGATATTGTTTTACAAAAATGTACGTATTATCAAAAAAAGGGAAAAGTAATTCCAATGGATGAGAATACAAAAAGAAGAATCCTAGAAGAAAATGAAAATATGGCACAAAAAGCTTTAAGAGTATTAGGAGTTGCCTATAAAATAAGCAACCAAAAACAAGAAAAATGGCAGGCAAGCAAAGTAGAAGAAAATTTAATTTTTGTACGGTTTGGTAGGGATGATAGATCCTCCACGAGAAGGCGTAAAACAAGCAGTAGAAACTTGTAGAAGAGCAGGGATAAAAACGGTTATGATTACAGGAGACCATTTAGAAACTGCAAAGGCTATTGCGAAGGAATTGGGAATTTTGAAAATGAAAGATAGAGCAATAACAGGAAAGGAATTAGATCAAATTTCCCAAAAAGAATTAGAAAAAGATATTATGCAATATTCTGTATTTGCTAGAGTATCACCAGAACATAAAGTTCGTATTGTAAAAGCATTTCAAGCCAAACAAAATGTAGTAGCCATGACAGGAGATGGGGTAAATGATGCTCCTGCTCTAAAAAGTGCAGATATTGGTATTGCTATGGGAAAAAACGGAACCGATGTAGCAAAAAACGCAGCAGATATGATATTAGCAGATGACAATTTTGTAACGATTGTAGAGGCAGTAAAGCAAGGAAGAAATATTTTTGCTAACATCAAAAAAGCAGTTCATTTTTTAATTGCTACCAACATTGGAGAAATTGTTACTATTTTTATGGGGTTAGTATTAGGCTTAAAATCTCCTTTGTTAGCCATTCAACTACTATGGATTAATTTGGTAACCGATTCCTTACCAGCAATTGCATTAGGGCTAGAAAAACCAGATGCAAATAGTATGCAAAAAAAACCAGTGGATAGTAAAAAAGGGTTATTTGCAGATGGTTTATGGGCCAAAATAGGCACAGAAGGAACTATGATAGGAATGCTTACTTTGTTTGCTTTTAGTTTAGGAAATTCCCAATATGGGTTAGAAGTAGGAAGAACAATGGCTTTTATTTCTTTAGGAATGTTAGAATTAGTACATTGCTTTAATATAAAGAGTGAAGAATCTATTTTCAAAGTACGGAATTTTAGAAAATAAATATTTAGTAGGGGCTTTTTTAATAGGAACCATTTTACAAGTAGGGGTTGTTATGATTAACCCTGTTGCACGTATTTTTGCATTAGTACCATTAAATGCAACACAGTGGTTCTATACGATTAGTATTTCGCTTGTTCCGTTACTTGTAGTAGAAATGCAAAAAAAATGGAATGAAAGGAAATTTGGGAAGATAGTATATCGAAGAGAAGAAAAAATCATGTAAGGATATAAAAAAATAGCAAAGAAAAAGCTTTTATTTTGCTTTTTTTGAAAAATTTTGGTGAAAATGTCATAATTTATTTGCAAATGTTTAAAATATATAGTATAATAACTACCGTGTGAGAAAAAGGAGAGTGACTAATTATTTTAAACATAAGACTGAAAAATTATATCAAAATTAGTATAAGATTCATTACCCTTCTTGTAATAGCCTTTATTTTAATTCTTACAATGGTTTTCTTAAAATATAAACCAAGTTATAAAGTAACTATTGCAGGAGAAGAAATAGGTTATGTTGCAAATAAACAAAAATTTGAAAAAGTAGTAAAAGAACAAATTTTATATCCGGAACAAGAAAATATTGCTTTTGTAGATATAGAAGAAATGCCTCAATATGAGTTTTTCTTCCTAGATAACACAGAGCCTACTTTGGAAGAAGAAGTATTTACAAAAATTCAAGATATGGCAGTAATTACGTATAAAATTTATGCCATTACATTAAACAATCAAATTACAACCTATGTCAATTCAAAGGAAGAAGCAGAAGAAATTATTAACCAAATGAAAGAAGAAAAAGCAGAGGAATTAAAAGACATTACCATTGCTATGCAAGAAGTGTATACAAAAGAAAAAGAAAAAACGCAAAGTACAGTAGAAGTTGCAACAGCTATGCAAGTAGCAGAAGTAGAACTAGAAAAACAAGTAGAGGAACAAGAAAAAGTAAAAGCTTCTACTTTAGATGGGGTATATTTTTCTGTAAAACCAGTAACAGGAAATATTACTTCTCGTTTTGGGGCAATGGAAAGCATAAGAGACCATGCACATACAGGAATGGATATTGCAGCACCAAATGGAACTCCTATTAAAGCAGCAGCAGAAGGAACCGTAACTCATGCCGGTTGGCTAGGAGGCTATGGAAATTTAGTCATTATTTCCCATGGAAATGGAATTCAAACCTATTATGGACATTGCAGTAAATTGTATGTGTCCAAAGGCGATACGATAAAAGCAGGAGATGTTATTGCAGCAGTAGGAAGTACAGGGGAAGCTACAGGGAATCACTTACATTTTGAAATTAGAAAAAATGGAGCACAAGTAAACCCACAAAAATATATATACAAGTAAAAGGAGATGCCTTTTTAGGCATCTCTTTTCGATTTGTTATTTGACAAAAAACAAAAAAAAGAGTAGAATAAGAACGTGAAAATAGAAAGAAAAGGGAGTTTTGTATGCCGAATAATAGAAATAGAAAACTATCAGATAAGTTTGTTTCCAAAACAAAAATCTATTTAGTCATTATAGCCATGTTATTAATAACTTTGTGCTATTATGAAGTTCATTTTATTACACCAGCCATTTTATTTTATGTATTAATTCTTTTATATGCTTACTGGACAAATAATAAAAGAAAAGTAGAATTATCCGAGCATATTAAAGAATTAACTTTAACCGTAGATAATGCAGCCAAAAGCACATTAATTAATTCACCATTTCCATTAGTTATTATTGAAACAGATGGCAATATTATTTGGAAAAGTTCAAAATTTATGCATGAATTTGCGAACATTGATATTAACAATTATTTGAACAATATTGTAAAAGAAATTAAATTAGAAATTGAAAAAAATGATAAAGAAAAGGATAAAGAGCTAGAAGATTTAATTCATAAAAGAATAGAAATTGGAGAGAAAACTTATAAAGTAGTAGGAGAATATGTAAAAACAAAAGAAAAAGATAAGAAAAAACAAACAGAATATATGACAACACTTTATTTTATTGATGAAACAAAGAGTAGAGAATTAGAAAATCAATACCAAAATTCAAAACTTTGCGTTGGCATTGTTATGATAGACAATTATGAAGAAATTATGCAAAGAATTTCCGATGAAGATAAACCAATTTTAACAGCTAAAATTGAAAAAAGCTTGTATGATTGGGCCAGTGAATTTGAAGGCTTAATGATTAAAGCAGAAAGAGATACTTTTGTTGTAATTTTAGAACAAAAATATATGGCAAAACTAGAAGAAGAAAAATTTCATATATTAGATAAAATAAAAGAAATTCCAATTCCAGGTAAATTACAATCTACCTTAAGTATTGCAATTTCTTTAGAAGGAAAGTCGAACTACGAAAAATATAAGTCGGCCCAAGCCATGATAGATATTGCTTTAGGTAGAGGTGGAGACCAAGCGATTCTTCGTAAAGAAGGAAAATATATTTTCTTTGGAGGAAGAGCACAAGAATTAGAAAAAAGAACAAAAGTGAAGGCAAGAATTGTTGCACATGCTTTGGAAGAACTAATTGCAGAGGCAAACAATGTTATGATTATGGGACATACCAATAGTGATATTGATGCTATGGGAGCAAGTCTTGGTATCTATCGTTTAGCTAAAACAATGGAAAAAGAAGCCTATATTGTAAATGAAACAGCAAGTTTTGGTTTAAATCATTTTATTGAAATGGCAAAAAACGAAGAAGAATATAAAAATGCCATTATAGGAAAAGAAGAAGCGTTAGAAAAGATAAATCAGGATACTTTATTGGTAGTAGTAGATACCCATAAGACTACTTATGTAGAAGTACCAGAATTATTAGAAAAAACAAATAAAATTGTTGTAATTGACCATCATAGAAGAAGTACGGACTTTATTGAAAATGTGATTTTAACCTTCCATGAAGTGTATGCTTCTTCCGCATGTGAATTGGTTACAGAATTAATTGAGTATTCTCAAAAAGAAATTGTATTATCGCAAATAGAAACAGAAGGTTTATATGCAGGCATTATGATGGATACAAAGAATTTTACCTTTAAAACAGGTGTTAGAACTTTTGAAGCAGCAGCATATTTACGAAAATGTGGAGTAGACATTATAAAAGTAAAAAAATGGTTCCAAAGTGATTTGGAAACCTACCATAAAATAGCAGATATTGTTGCAAATGCAGAGATTGTAAAGGAAACTATTGGAATTTCTACTTATGACAAGCAAGATAGTAATTGTAATATTATATGTGCTAAAGCAGCAGATGAATTGTTAACCATTAGTGATATTACAGCTTCCTTTGTAATTGGAAACTTAGGCGATAGAATTTGTATTAGTGGTCGCTCTATAGGAGACATTAATGTGCAAGTCATTTTAGAAAAACTAGGTGGAGGGGGGCATATTACCCTTGCAGGTGCCCAAGTAGAAGGTATGAATATGGAAGAAGTAAAACAAGAATTGATTAACCGTATTAACGAATATTTTAGCGAAATTGCAAGTTAAAGAAGCCTAAACTAGAAATTGCTTTAAGAAATACAAGAGAAAAAAGAAAGGGGGGAAAAAATAAAATTATGACAGATAAAACAAAAGGAGTTTTAGCCTATATTTTTAGTTTTATAGGAGGTTTAATTTTCTTACTATCAAAAGACAGTAGCAGAAATGTAAAAATGCATGCGGCACAATCGATTGTTATTTTTTTAGGGTATTTAATTTTAACGGTTGCTTATAGCTTCATTCCTGTATACATACCATTTTTCTCTACTATCCTTTATGGAGTGTATATAGTAGCGATTGTATTTGGTATTGTAAAAGTTTGCAAAGAAGAAGATCCAGAATTACCTATCATTGGAGATTTGGCAAAGAAAATGTTTGGAAACCAAATAGGACAATAATAAAATGGAAAGTAAAAAAAATAGGGACTAGGTCCCTATTTTTTGGATTATAAATATAGTATACAGCGAAAAGTAATATGGGTCCAAGCTTCATGAGCTTTCGCAGTAGCACGACCAATATGTATTTTCGCTTTCTTTTGCAAATTTGTGGTTAAATTATGTAAAAAAGTAAATAGTAAAGCAGATGCAATAGATTGTTAAAATAAAAAAATATAAGGAGACTCTTCCTATTGTGGAAAAAATATGATATAATCAACAACATAAAGGAGGCAAATACATGAAAGTAATTTTGTTAGCAGATATAAAAGGGGTAGGAAAAAAAGACCAAATGATTAATGCAAGTGATGGGTATGCTAGAAATTATTTATTCCCTAAGAAATTAGCATTAGAGGCCAATAAGGAAAATATGTTAAAATTAAAAGCAAAACAAGATGGGTTAGAATATAAAAAGAATATAGAAAAGCAAGAGGCACAAAATTTAGCTAATAAGCTAGAGAACATTACACTAACCATAAAAGTAAAAGCAGGGGAAAATGGAAAAATATTTGGTGGAGTAACAGCTAAAGAAATAGCAGAAAACTTAAAAACACAATACCAAATAGAAATTGATAAAAAGAAAATTGCCTTAGCAGAAACAATAAAAATGTTAGGAAGTAAAACAGTAGATATTAAGTTATATGAAGGAATCGTAGGAAAGCTAAAAGTGCAAATTTTAGCACAATAAAAGAGAGGGTTCCTTCCAAAGGGTATAAAAAGGAGAAGGAAATGGAAGTAGGAAAAGTACCACCACACGATACAGAAGCAGAACAAGCTGTAATAGGAAGCATGCTTACCGATAAAGATGCTATTATTTCAGCAATTGAAGTACTAAAAGAAGAAGATTTTTATAGAGAAGATAATAAAACAATTTATTCCGCTATTTTAAATTTATATAATCGTGCAGAACCAGTGGATATTATTACATTAAAAGCAGAACTTTCTTCCCTTGGAAAGCTAGAAGCTGTAGGTGGCCTAGAGTATTTAGCAGAACTTCCCGATAAGGTGCCAACAACAGCGAATGTAGACAAATATATAAAAATAGTAGAAGAAAAATCCTTACTTAGAAATTTGTTAAAAACAGCAAATGAAATTATTAAATTAGGGTATGACGAAACACAAGAAGTAGATGTTTTAATGGATCAGGCAGAAAAGAAAATTTTTGACTGTATCCAATCAAGAAGTCAAAAAGGGTATTTTGCAATTAAAGATATTTTAGTAGATACTTTTACAGAATTGGAGCAATTGTATAATCAAAAACAACATATTACAGGAGTACCAACAGGTTTTGCAGATTTGGACTATAAAACAGCTGGGCTTCATAATTCAGATTTAATTCTAATAGCAGCAAGACCAGCTATGGGAAAATCTGCTTTTGCCTTAAATATTGCAAGTTATGCTGCAACACGAGCAAATGTGCCAGTAGCTATATTTAGTTTGGAAATGTCAAAAGAACAAATGGTAAATAGAATTTTATGTAGTGAAGCCATGGTAGATAGTAATAAAGTAAGAACAGGTAAAATTGATGAAGAAGATTGGACAAAGTTAGCAGAAGCATCTGGAAAATTATCCGAGTCCAAAATATTTATTGATGACACACCAGGAATTTCGATTATGGAAATTCGTGCAAAATGTAGAAAATTAAAATTAGAACAAGATATAGGCTTAGTCATCATTGACTATTTGCAACTAGTACAAGGAACAGGAAAAAGAGGCGCATCACGTGAACAAGAAATTTCCGAAATAAGCCGTTCGTTAAAAATTCTTGCAAAAGAAATTAATGTACCAGTAATTGCTTTATCGCAATTATCTAGAGCGCCAGAGCAACGTCCAGACCATAGACCTATGCTTTCAGACCTTCGTGAGTCTGGTGCTATTGAACAAGATGCAGACATTGTTACATTTCTATATCGAGATGATTATTATAACGAAGATAGTGAGAAAAAAAATGTAGCAGAAATTATTATTGCAAAACATCGTTCTGGTTCTACAGGAACTGTGGAATTGTTGTGGTTAAGCAATTATACCAAATTTGCTAACATTGAAAAATATAGAGAATAGGAGTTATATGCTAGAAGAAAAAGTATTAAAAACGATACAAAAGTATGAACTAATAGAAAATGGAAATACTATTGTCATAGGTGTGTCTGGAGGACCAGATTCTATGGCATTATTAAATATACTTTTTTCTTTCAAACAGAAGAAACAAATAAATAGCAATTTAGTAGTAGCGCATATTAATCACGGCTTGCGAAAAGAAGCAGAAGAAGAAACAAGTTATGTAGAAAGCTTTTGTAAAGAAAGACAAATTCCTTGTTTTGTAAAAAGAGAAAAGGTGGAAAAATTAGCAAAACAACAAAAAATAGGAACAGAAGAAGCAGGCAGAAAACTTCGCTATGAATTTTTTGAGGAAGTAGCACAAAAATTTCAAAACGTAAAAATTGCAACGGCGCATAATGCAAACGATAATGCAGAAACCATTTTAATGAACCTAATAAGAGGAAGTGGCCTAACGGGGCTAAAAGGAATAGAAGTAAAAAGAACACATTATATTCGACCACTTATAGAATGTTTGCGCAAGGAAATTGAAGAATATTGTTTACAAGAAAACTTGCAACCAAAATATGATAAAACGAATACAGAAAATACCTATACAAGAAATAAAATTCGAAATATTTTACTTCCTTTGCTAGAAGAGGAATTTAATCCTAATATTATTTCTTCTTTTAATCGTATGGCACAAATTGTAAAAGAGGAAAATGAATATATACAAAAACAGGTAGAAAATATCTATCCAACAATCTGTATAGAAGAACATCTAGGGAAGGAAGCATGGGAAGGACAAGAAGAAATTATATTAGACTTAAAAAAGTTTAATAAACAAGAGAAAGTCATAAAAAATAGGCTTGTGTTATATACTATAAATAAATTATTCGGAACAAGTCAAAATGTGGAAAAGATACATATTCAAGATGTAATCAAACTTTGTGAAAAGAATATTGGCAATAAATATATAAAACCGAATAAAAAAATAAGAATATTGGTTAACAAGGGAAAAATTTTTTTTCAAAAAGAAAAAGAAGCAAGCCAGAACCTTCCGTAAGAAAAAGCTAGTTATATCAAGCTTTAGAAGAAAAAACTTTTGGAAAAATACTTGCCAAGTAGCAATTTATGTGGTATAGTGCAAAAGTAGAAATCCATTTGAAAGATGGAAAAGGAGGCAAATAAAATTGAAAAATAGTATTAAGACATTAGCAATGTGGTTAATTATTTTTGTTATTTTTATGGTGGTTATTACCTCTATTTTAGATAACGCTAACAATAAATTAGCATATTCAGAATTAATTGCAAAAATAGAAGCAGGCGAAGTAGAAGAAATTGAAATTTCTTCTGAGGGAACAAGTGCAGAAGTGCTATTAAAAAATGATAATATGAAAAAAGAAGTAAATATTCCAAGTATTGATAGTTTAATGGATAATTTACAAGAAGCTATGAAACTAGATACAATTAAGGTAACAGAAAAATCAGAATCGATTTGGGTAATGGCTTTAAGTTTACTTACTCCATTTGGTATCTTAGCAATCTTTATTATTTTCTGGTTTTTCTTAATGAATGGAAACCAAGCTGGTGGAAGTAAAACTATGACTTTTGGAAAGAGCAAAGCAAAAATGATTAATCCACAAGATAAAGCAAAAGTTACTTTCAAAGATGTAGCAGGAGTAGATGAAGAAAAAGAGGAATTAGAAGAAATAGTCGAATTCTTAAAAAATCCTAGAAAATTTACCGAAATGGGAGCAAGAATTCCAAAGGGTGTGCTACTTGTAGGGCAACCAGGTACGGGAAAAACCTTGCTTGCTAAAGCGGTAGCAGGAGAAGCGGGAGTTCCTTTCTTTATTATTAGTGGTTCTGACTTTGTGGAAATGTTTGTTGGTGTAGGTGCTTCTCGTGTAAGAGACTTATTTGAACAAGCAAAGAAAAATGCACCATGTATTGTATTTATAGATGAAATTGATGCAGTAGGACG
>CANRFE010000042.1 GCA_947629805.1 uncultured Clostridia bacterium
GGTCGATATGACCCGGGAAGCTTCTACTACACGAGCGAACGCAGGAGCTACAATTTAGACTTTGACAGCTTGCTCGACTCGTTCAGGCCCTTACTTTATATGGGTAGCGCTGCGTCCTGATGAAGAAAAATTAGGATAGCGTATTACTACTAAAAAAATAGAGAAAGTCTTATTTCGTACGAATTATTTTTGCAAGCGAAGTACGCAAAGCAAGTAAAAATTTTTCACTAATATAGCAGCCACTAGCGTGGCTGTTTTTTACGCTTTTTAAACATAAAAAGTGCTAGGAAAATCACAAAGGAAAAAATAACAGGAGAGAGATGCTGTTTTTTATTACATAAAAAATTAAATTAAAAAATGTAGTTGTTTATAGTTGCAGAAAAATATATATTGGACTTTGTTGCTATTAAATTTTGAAGGAATAAAATTGAAAATTTACTTAAAATTTCAAAAAAACTGTTGTAAAAACGAAAAGATATTGGTATACTTATAATATTAATAAGCACAAAAAAAGGTAAAATAGAAGGAGGTTTTTGTGATGGAAAAAGAAAGTAAAGAAAGTAAAGAAGAAAAGAAAGAAGTAGAACAAACAAGCGAAATTGCATTATCGAACGATACAAACGAAATAAAAATAGCAGATGATGTGGTTGCTGTTATTGCAGGAGTTGCCGTATCAGAAGTGCCAGGTGTAGCAGAAATGGCAGGAGGGTTTGCAGGAGGAATTACAGAAGTATTAAGTGGAAAGAAAAACTTGGCAAAAGGAATTAAAGTAGAAGTAGGAGAAAAAGACACCAAAATAGATGTAAATATTATTGTAGAATATGGTGTTAGAATTCCAGATGTTGCCTTTGAAATTCAAAATAGAGTAAAGAAAGCTGTAGAAACTATGACAGGCTTAAATGTAGTAGAAGTAAATGTACATGTACAGGGAGTAAATACAGAAGGAAAAGAACAAACAGAAGAAGGAAAAATAGAAGAATAAAAAAAGCGGGGTGCGATGAAAAATAAAGCGCACCCTTTGCAAAAGATAAAAGGAGGAAAAAAATGAAAATTTTAGATCGAATTGGACTAATTATTTTTTCAAATCTTATCTTAATTATTTCTATTCTGATTTGTTTATTAATATTTGGGTGGTTATCCCCAACAACAGTATATGAAGTGATAAGATTAGTACTAAACGACCCAGTTACAACCAATATTCTTTTAGCCGTTGCTATTCTTTGTATTGTACTTGCTATTAAATGTATTTTCTTTAGTACCGATAAAGACGAAATAGGCGGAGTAAAAGATGGCATTTTATTACAAAATTCAGATGGAAAATTAATGATTTCCAAAACTACCTTAGAAGAATTAGTAAACAATGTAGCAAGTGGGTTTGAAAGTGCAACAGATGTTACATCCAAAATTGTTTTAGACGAAGAAAAAAATATCATTGTACATGTCCTATTAAATGTAAAAGAAAATGCAGTTATTAAAGAATTGTCCAACAATCTTCAAGCGAAAATAAAAAGTGCTATTAAAAAGACAGCAGATTTAGATGTAAAAGAAGTGAATATTAATATTAAAGAATTACACACAAAGGAAGAGCAAAGAATAGAATAATAAAAAAAGGAGTAAAAAAACATGAATGAAATCAAAGATTTTTTGATGAAATATAGAGGAGCTATTTTAGGAGCCTTAATTGCTATTCTTATTCTATGTACAGGCTTTTATAAATTAATTGTAGGAATTATTTTAATTGCTATTGGAATTTATGTAGGAAATTATATTCAAATAAACAAAGAAGAAGTGAAAGAAAAAATAAAGAATATTATTGACAAGTTATAAAGGGGAATACTAAATGAAGCGAACAGAAATAAGAGAATTGGCATTTCAACTATTATATAGTAGTCAAATTCAAAAAGAAATGAAGCAACAACAAGTAGAATTATTTCTACAAGAAAATAAAATTGAAAACAAGAAGCAAGTGGCGTATATTAAGGCAGTTTTTAATGGTGTAAAGAAAAATAGGCAAGAGATTGTAAACCTTATTGCTAGCAATTTAAAAGAAAAATGGACCATGAATCGTATTTCAAAAATTAACCTTGCTATTTTAGAATTGGCTATTTTTGAGTTAATTTATTCCAAAATACCCTATAAAGTTGTCATTAACGAAGCAGTAGAATTAGCAAAAAAATATGGAGAAGATTCTTCAAAATCTTTTGTAAACGGAGTCTTAGCAAGTATTGTAAAAGAAAAAAACTTGAGCCAAGAGGAGTAAAAAAATGGAATATCAACCAATTAGTGTCACAGAGCTAAATAGCTATATAAAAGGGAAATTCCAAGAAGATGAATATTTGAATAATGTATTAGTTAAAGGAGAGATTTCAAATTTTAAGCATCATTATACGGGGCATTTGTATTTTACGTTAAAAGATGAAAACTCTCTTATTAAATGTATTATGTTTAAAACCTATACACCTCATTTAGATTTTGTTCCAAAAGATGGAATGAAAGTTACTATATTAGGAAGTGTAGCGGTTTTTGAACGAGATGGTGTTTATCAAATTTATGCAAAAGCAATGAAGCAAGATGGAATAGGGGATTTACATGCAGAATATGAAAAATTGAAAGCAAAGTTAGAACAAGAGGGATTATTTGAGGCAGCACATAAAAAGAAAATTCCTTTTATGCCAAAATGTATTGGAGTGCTAACTTCTAATACGGGAGCCGTAATACGCGATATTATTAATGTATCCACAAGAAGAAATCCGAATGTTTGTATAAGGTTATTTCCTGTACCCGTGCAGGGGCAAGGAGCTGCTGAAAAAATTGCAAGAGCTATTGAAATTATGAACGAAGAAAAGTTAGCAGATGTTTTAATTTTAGCAAGAGGGCGGAGGTTCTTTGGAAGATTTGTGGCCTTTTAACGAGGAAATTGTAGCAAGAGCTATTTATGCTTCTTCTCTTCCTATTATTTCAGCAGTAGGACATGAAACAGATTTTACCATAGCAGACTTTGTAGCAGATTTAAGAGCTCCTACACCATCAGCGGCAGCAGAACTTTCTGTACCAAATCAGCAAGAACTTTTATTAAAATTAAAAGGAACAGAAAATCGCTTACAAAATGCTTTATATAAAAAAGTAGAAGTTGTGAAATTACGTTATGAAAAATGTATGAAAGCATCTGTATTTACAAATCCAATGCAAAAAGTAAATGAAAGTTATTTAGTTTTAGATCAACAAATAAAACGTTTAACCAATGCAATCAAACTAAGACTAACACAAAAGAAGAATAATATGTTGCAATGCATAACCAAACTAGACAGCTTAAGTCCTTTAAAAACCTTAACAAGAGGCTATTGTATTGCCGAATTTCAAGGAAAAATGGTAAAAAGTAGCAAAGACTTAAAAACAGGAGATAAAATTAGTCTACGTTTCTCAGACGGGCAAAAAGAAGCCAAAATACTAGAGGAATAAAATGAAAAAGAAACGTAAAAAAGGAGGAAAAAACATGAAAAAATCAACTTATTTAACAATTGCTGTTATCATTCTCTTAATGTTAGGAGTACTTGTTCTATTTGCTTTTACCGGCAAGAACAACAAAACGAATCAGGCTATGAATCAAAATGTAATGACGAAAGAAGAAGTAAAACAAAACGAACAGGTAAACGAACAAGTAAAGGAAGAAACCACCAATATAATAGAAAAGGCTATTTCAAACGAAGAAACACAAAATGTAGAAGAAAATACAACTTCTACAGAAACTTTTGAAGAAAGCCCTAAAACAGCAGAAGAAAAAGCATTGGAATTAGTAAAAAAAGATTGGGGAGAAGATAATCAGGTAGAATTCTTAATAGAAGGAATAGAAGAAAATGGAAATTATATTGTTACCATTCGCAATGTGCAAACAACAGAGGCAAAAGCATTTTATAGTGTCAATGTAAGTAATGGAACATTTACAAAAAAGGAAATGAATTAAAAGTAGAAGGTAACATTTTAAGAAAGGAAAATAGTATATCCCATGGAAGAAGTAAATTTAGAAGAGGCAATGCAAGCACTAGAACAAATTGCAAGTGAGTTAGAAAAAGGAGATTTAACCTTAGAAGAATCGGTAGCAAAATTTGAAGAGGGAATGAAACTATCGAAAAAATGTAACGAGATTATAGAAAAAGCAGAAAAGAAAATTACTATTTTATTGCAAAAAGATGGAAAAATAGAAGAAGAAAACTTTACTGCAGAAGAAGAATAACAAAAAAGGAACAAAAAGGGGAGAAACATGGAATATTTTATACAATATAAATACTTAATCGTACCAATAGCAGTATGGTTTTTTATTCAATTATTTAAAGTGATTTGGGACTTAGTAGTAACCCATAAATTTAATTTTAAGCGTATTTTAGGAGCAGGGGGCATGCCAAGTTCTCATTCTGCAGTTGTTACTGCACTAGCAACTATGATAGGCAAGTCACAAGGACTTACTTCTCCTATTTTTGCTTTATCGGTTATTTTTGCATGCGTAGTGATGTATGATGCAGCAGGTATAAGAAGAGCAGCAGGTAAGCAAGCCAAACTCTTAAATAAACTAATTGAAACACCAGGGCTAACGAATTTACAAGTACAAGAAAAATTGGTAGAAGTATTAGGACATACACCAGTACAAGTTTTGGCAGGTGCACTTATTGGTGTTATAGTAGGATTTTTGTTTGGTTAAAAAATGGTAGGTGATAAAAATGGAAGATATAGAAATCGCAAGAAAAGTAAAATTAGAAAACATAACAAACCTAGCAAAGAAATTAGGAATAAAAGAGGAAAACATAGAACTTTATGGAAAAGATAAAGCAAAAATTTCCTTACAAGAATGGGAACAATGGAAGAAGAAAGAAAATGGAAAGTTAATTTTAGTAACTGCTATGAATCCCACTCCGTTAGGAGAAGGAAAAACGACTATTTCTATTGGACTTGCCGATGGGTTAAGAAAAATAGGAAAGAAAGCAATTTTAACCTTAAGAGAGCCATCTTTAGGACCTGTTTTTGGTATGAAAGGCGGTGCCACAGGGGGAGGCTATGCACAAGTAGCACCTATGGAAGATATTAACTTACATTTTACAGGGGACTTACATGCGATTACTTCTGCGAATAACTTATTATCTGCTATGATTGATAACCATATTTATCATGGAAATGAATTAAACATAGAAAAAGTAACATGGAAAAGATGTGTCGATTTAAACGATAGACAACTAAGAGTAGTAAATACGGGCCTTTCTAAGGAAAAAAATATTGTGCCAAGAGAAGATGGTTTTACAATAACCGTTGCTTCTGAAATTATGGCAATTTTTTGCCTTGCTGTTAGTTTAGAGGATTTAAAAAGAAGGCTTGGCCATATTATAATTGGTTATAACAAAGAAGGAAAACCTATTACAGCACACGATTTAAAAGCAGAAGGAGCAATGTCTGCCTTATTAAAAGATGCTTTTTGCCCTAATTTAGTACAGACTTTAGAACATACCCCAGTTATTATACATGGAGGTCCATTTGCCAATATTGCACATGGCTGCAATAGTATTATGGCTACCAAGCTTGCATTAAAGTTGGCAGATTATACTGTTACCGAGGCAGGGTTTGGAGCAGATTTAGGAGCCGAAAAGTTCTTAGATATTAAAACAAGAAAATTAGAAAAAGTACCAGATGCAGTTGTTATAGTAGCGACTATAAAAGCATTAAAATACCATGGTGGTATGCCAAGAGAAGAATTAGGAAAAGAAGACATACAAGCATTAAGAAAAGGAAGTAAAAACTTATTAAAGCATATGGAAAATATGAAAGAAAAATTTGGACTAAATGTAATGGTTGCTATTAATAAATTTAACCAAGATACCGAAAAAGAAATCCGTACTTTGCAAGAAATATTACAAGAAAAGCAAGTTGCTTTAAGCTTAGTAGAAGCATGGGAAAAAGGTTCAGAAGGAGCAATAGATCTTGCAGAAAAAGTAGTAACCTTGTGCGAAGAAAAACATCATTTTGCACCTATCTATTCCTTAGAAGATACCATTCAAACAAAGATAGAAAAGGTGGCAAAAAAGATTTATGGAGCAGAAGGAGTAGAATATACAAAAGAGGCAGAAGAGCAAATAAAACAAATAGTTACATTAGGCTATGGAAATTTACCAGTTTGTATTGCCAAAACACAATATTCTTTTTCAGATGATAGTAAAAACTTAGCTTGTGAAGAGCCTTTTACCATTCATGTAAAAGAAGTAGAATTAAAAGCAGGAGCAGAGTTTATTGTAGTATTAACAGGAAAAATTATGACAATGCCAGGGCTTCCTAAAAAGCCTGCTGCGGAGCAAATAAATATAGATAAAAATGGAAATATTGTAGGAATATTTTAAATAAAACGACTGCTTTTGTGAAAACTATGTGAATTTTGAAAAATAGTATTGACATTTTTAGAAAATGGGTATAAATTATTAGCAGTCTCAAATAAAGACTGCTAATTTAATGACAAAAAATTCAATTAAGGAGGTAATGTAAAATGTTAAAACCATTAGCAGACAGAGTAATAATAAAAATGCAAGAAAATGAGGAGACAACCAAAAGTGGTATCATCTTGGCAGGAAACAGTAAAGAAAAACCACAATTTGCTGAAGTACTAGAAGTAGGACCAGGAACAGAAAAAATAAAAATGGAAGTAAAAAAAGGAGATAAAGTAGTCGTTAGCAAATATGCGGGTACAGAAGTAAAATATGAAGGACAAGAATTAATTATTGTTAACCAAAGTGATATTTTAGCAGTAATGGAATAAAGAAGGAGGTATTTTTATTATGGCAAAAGAAATTAAATTTGGCGAAGAAGCCAGAAAAAGTTTATTAAATGGGGTAAATCAATTAGCAGATACGGTAAAGGTAACCCTAGGACCAAAAGGAAGAAATGTTGTTTTAGATAAACAATTCGGTTCTCCTTTAATTACCAACGACGGAGTAACTATTGCAAAGGAAATTGAACTTCCAGATGCATTTGAAAATATGGGAGCACAACTTGTAAAACAAGTTTCTACCAAAACAAACGATGTAGCAGGAGATGGTACAACAACTGCTACTGTATTAGCACAAAGCATGATTAAAGAAGGCGTAAAAAATGTAGCTGCAGGTGGAGACCCAATGGCAATTAAAAGAGGAATGGACAAAGCAGTAGACAAAGCAGTAGAAGAATTAAAGAAAATTAGTAGTAGTGTGAATGGAAAAGAAGACATTGCAAGAGTAGCAAGTATTTCTGCCAATAGCGAAGAAGTAGGAAAACTTATTTCTGAAGCAATGGAAAAAGTATCTAAAGATGGTGTTATTACCATAGAAGAGTCTAAAACTTCTAATACTGAATTAGATGTAGTAGAAGGAATGCAATTTGACAAAGGATATGTTTCTCCATATATGGTTACCGATACGGAAAAAATGGAAGCTATTATGGACAATCCTTATATTTTAATTACAGATAAGAAAATAGGAAATATTCAAGAAATTTTACCATTACTTGAAAACTTAATGCAACAATCAGGAAAATTAGTAATTGTTTGTGATGATGTAGAAGCAGAAGCATTATCTACCTTAGTATTAAATAAATTAAGAGGAGTATTAAATGTAGTAGCAGTAAAAGCACCAGGCTATGGCGATAAAAGAAAAGCTATGTTACAAGATATGGCAGTTTTAACAGGGGGAGAAGTCATTACTTCCGATTTAGGTTTAGAATTAAAAGATACAACAATTGAGCAATTAGGTAGAGCAAAACAAGTAAAAATTCAAAAAGAAAATACCATTATTGTAGATGGTGCAGGAGACAAACAACAAATTGCAGACCGTGTGGCACAAATAAGAGCGCAAATTGCAGAAGAAAAAAGTGAATTTGAAAAAGAAACATTACAAGAGCGCTTAGCAAAAATTGCAGGTGGAGTTGCAGTTATTGGAGTAGGTGCAGCTACAGAAGTAGAAATGAAAGAGAAAAAATTAAGAATTGAAGATGCTTTATCTGCAACAAAAGCAGCAGTAGAAGAAGGAATTGTAGCAGGTGGTGGAACAGCATATTTAAATGTAATTCCAGAAGTAGAAAAAACAGTAAATACGTTAAGTGAAGAAGAAAAAATAGGAGGAAGAATAGTATTAAAAGCATTAGAAGAACCAGTAAAACAAATTGCAATTAATGCAGGTTTAGAGCCAGCTGTTAAAGCAGGAATTGTAGATCCAACTAAAGTGTCTAGAAGTGCCCTTCAAAATGCAGAATCAATTGCTTCTATGGTACTTACTACAGAAAGTATTGTAACAGAAAAGAAAGAAGAAAAATGTTGCAATCATGATGCACCAGCAACAGGCATGGAAGGAATGTATTAATAGAAGAATAGCATAAAGTGTAAAAAATAAATTCCAGTAAAAAACTGGAATTTATTTTTTGGGTTGTAAAATTGACAACAAAAGGAATGTATGGTAGTATGAAATTATAGGTAAACAAAGGAGGAAAGGAAGAAATTAAGCTATGGGAATGTCAATACAAGAGCAGTGGAAACAAGTAAAAAATACAGTTGCAGAAGGGCTAAAAAATGTTGAAATATCATTAGAAAATCAAAAATATAACAATCATTACTTAAATATTGCCAATACCTTTAATAAAGAAATGTATCATTATTTTGAAGACGTCTCATGCAAGGAAAATTCATTAACACAATGTACACAAGCTATGTGGTATAGATTATACCTTGAAAGAAAAAGATTACAAAACTTAGGCTTGCGTAAAATCTATAATAGAGTACATTTTGTACAATGTAAAAAGGATTCTCACAATAAAGAATTAGTTACAATTGGTTATGAAGATGACGGAAAAAATACAATGTGTGAAATTTGTGATAATTCTAATGCAGAGGAAAATTTTTTCTATGTGAATGACAAAAATCAGAAAGTAAAGTTCTTTACAGGGAAAAAAAGAAAAGAGTATAGAATTATTTCTTCAAAGTTCAAAACAGAAAAGGAATGTGCTTGTCAAAACTGTGGTGCTTTTATGAGTATAGAAAAATTAATAGACGGTTGTGATTATTGTGGAACCAAGTATACTTTGCAAGATTTACAAGGCAAAGTCAGTTCTGTATATGAAAAAAATAATAATACACAAACTAGAACTGGTTCTCCCATACTATTTATTATGCTGAGTGCAATATGCTTCGTGTTTGCTTTTTTTCTACCAATAGTTAGCTTATTAGGTTTTCTATTCTTAATAATTGCTATGGTATATATAAAAAATAATGGACAAAAAACAACAGAAAGTATGCTAAAATTAAAAGAGCAATTTCAGTTACTCTCAAAAGAGGGCTTATTTTCAGAAATAGAAAACAAAGTATTTACTTTACACTATTGTGACGAGCAGAAAGGTAGACAGGCACTTTGTGAGTGCGAATTAGGGGTGGACTATAAAAATGTGCTACTATGTGAAACAGAGAAATTTTTTATAGAAGAAGTTAATTTTACACCCGATAATAATTGGCTTTCTCTAAAGTGTAGAATGCATTTAAGAGTAACCTCTTTACAACAGGAGCAAATAGTACAAGAGAAAGAAGTAGTAATATTAAAAATGAAAAGAAGTGTAGAGTCTTTAAGGAAGATAAATTCGGATTTATTAGTATATAAATGTAAAAATTGTGGTTCTAGTATATCTTTGTTAAATGGTGGTATATGTGAATATTGTGGAAGTAAAATACTATTAGAAAATTTTGATTGGAAAGTAACAGAATATCAATCGAATTGGAAAAAATAAGGAAAACTAAAAAGAAAAAGTCACAAGTGTGGCTTTCTTTTTTTGAAAAAACACTTGTAAATAAAAGAAAAATATGCTAAGATAGTAAAGAAATAAAAAATTCGAAGAAAAAGCAAAGTAAGTAAGGAAGAAATATAGTAAAAGAGAGAAAGGTAAGAAAAGTGCTGAAAGCCAATCCTATATCCTTATTGAAATTTCACTTTTGAGAACTATTTTTGAAAAAAGTAAAGTAGAAAATAGCGTATTCTCTGCGTTAAAGAGCAAATGAGGTTAATATTAAAAAGTAT
>CANRFE010000043.1 GCA_947629805.1 uncultured Clostridia bacterium
CCGTCTGATATTGCCTCTGTTGTATTACTCCAACCTTCTGGCTTTTTTACTTTATCTCCTGCTGGTGTATCTTTCGTTATTTCTTCTAACTGCTCCCCTTGTCCTATTTTATCAATTTCCGCTAATAGTGCATTAAAGGTTTCTTGCTCCTCTTTTTCTGCTTGGATATAATCTTCTCTTGCCTGCAGTGCTCTTCCAAATAATCCATTTTCTCCTAACACGAAATTCACACTAATTCCTGCCAAAATAATTAAAATAATAATAGTAACAATTAATGCTACCAAGGTAATACCACGATTTTGTTGTTTTTTCATTTTTTCTTTTGCTCCTTTTATTTTTTTGTTTCATTATATCTTTTCTATATTTCTAAAACAACAAAACGAGAAGTTTTTAATGGAAATCTTTTTACATAATTTTTTTAATATTGCCTTCCCCAAACTACCATTTTTTCTGCTTTTTTACCACAACATACACAAGTATCTGAAAGGCTTTCTTGCGTAAATGGAATACATCTTGAGTGGGCTCCTGTTTGTTCTTTTATTTTCTCTTCGCAATCCTCACTTCCACACCACATCGCTTTTATATACCCTTGTTTTTCGTTTATATTTTTAACAAATTCGTCCATGTTAGTAGCAATTGTTGTTTTTTCTACTACTCTTTTTCTTCCTTCTTCTAACATATTTTTTTGAATTTCTTCTAAAATTTCTTGTAATTTTGTAGGCATTTCTTCTAAGCTTATTTCTATTTTTTCTGCTGTATCACGCCTTACTACTACACATTTGTTAGCTTCTATATCACGTGGACCAAGCTCAATTCTAACTGGCACTCCTCTTAATTCCCAATCGTTAAATTTAAAACCTGGAGAAACTTGTTCTCTTAAGTCTATTTCCATACGATAGTTTTGTTTTAACATATCATATACTTCTTGTGCTTTTTCTTTTACTCCTTCTTTGTGCATTGCAACAGGTACTATTACTGCTTGAATAGGCGCTACTCTTGGTGGTAATTTTAAGCCCCTATTATCTCCATGTGCCATAATAACTGCTCCAATTAGTCTAGTACTAATGCCCCAAGAAGTTTGGTATGGATATTCTTCTTTTCCTTCACGATTTTGAAATGTAATATGAAATGGTTTTGTAAAGTTTTGTCCAAAATAATGAGAGGTTCCTGCTTGCAAAGCTCTTCCATCATGCATTAGAGTTTCTACGGTATAAGTTGCCTCTGCTCCAGCAAATTGCTCTTTAAAAGTTTTTCTTCCCTTTAATACAGGAATAGCAAGTAAGTTTTCTATAATATCTGCATATACATCTAACATTTGAAGTGTTCTTTCTTGTGCTTCTTTTTCTGTTTCATGAATTGTATGCCCTTCTTGCCATAAAAATTCTCTAGAACGTAAGAAAGGTCTTGTTTCCTTTTCCCATCTTAATACATTACACCATTGATTATAAACAAATGGTAAATCTCTCCAAGATTTTAGCCATTTTGCATATAGCGTAGAAAACATGGTTTCCGAAGTTGGGCGAATACATAGCTTTTCTTCTAGTTCTTCTTCTCCCCCTTTGGTTACCCATGCTACTTCTGGTGCAAAGCCTTCTACATGATCTTTTTCTTTTTGTAAAAGCCCCTCTGGAATAAGAACAGGGAAATAAACGTTCTTTACTCCTACTTGTTTAAATTTTTCATCCGCATATTTTTGAATATTTTCCCAAATAGCATAACCATAAGGTTTAATAGCAATACAACCTTTCGTTTCTGTATAGTCTGCTAAATCGGCTTTTAATACAATATCTGTGTACCATTTTGCAAAATCTTCTTCGATATTGGTTACTTCTTTTACAAAATCTTTTTCTTTATCCATTTTCTTTTTTCTCCTCTTCTTTGTTTTCTGGTTCTTGTATTTCTGCATTTTCCCTTTCGGGCATAGGAGCCTCTAAAATTTCCTCTATGACAATTTGTCTATTTTCGTCTAATTTATATCTTGGAAGCTCTGGAAGTTCTTTTAACGAAGTTAAGCCAAACATTTTTAGAAAATCTTTGGTCACTTCATACATGGTTGGTTTTCCGAGGTATATCTGCTTTTCCTACTCCTTCAATTAAGTTATATTCTAATAGCTTGTACATCGTACCATCTGAATTTACCCCACGAATCGATTCAATTTCTGCCCTTGTAATTTTTGGGTTGTAAGCAATAATGGATAAAGTTTCTAAAGCTGCATTCGATAAATTTGGTTTGCTTCTTTTATCAAAAATAGGATAAATATATTCATAAAAATCTTTCTTTGTAGCTAATTGAACTGTTTCTTGTACTTGTATGATTTCTATTCCTCTATTTTGTGCTTCGTAGTCTTGTTTCATACTTTCTATAATTGCTAAAATATCATCTTTGCTTACTTCTAATGCTGCCATCAATTCTTTTATTTCTACTTCTCTTCCACAAGCAAATAAAATTGCTTCTATGATTGCTTTTGCCTTTTCTATTTCCATGTTTTTTCTCCTTCTAAACTTTCTTTATTATCGCATGAAAAAGTTGATATGTCAATGTATTGATATGCTTTCTTTTTCTTTTGGTATTTTCTATTTTCTGTAATCACTAAATACCAAAGGTACGCTAAAATAATAAGAATAGCTACATTTCTTATATAGAGAATTACAATACTGCAAATAGCGGTTAAGAGTGCAATACAACTATTTGCTATAATATTTGTATATTTGTAAGCTTCTTTTCTTCCATACAAAATATGTAAAATACCTTTTAGTATTCTACCTCCATCTAAAGGATAAATAGGAAGCAAATTAAAAATTGCAATTAATAAATTGGCATATATCACATAATCTTGTCGAAAACCTAGAAAAGACACATGGCTAAAAGAACCTATCAGGATACAAAGGAAATTTGTTATTGGTCCACTTGCTGCAATAAGAATTTTTTTTAAGGTTAGCAAGGTTCCTTTCTTAATTTTTACGTTATAATTTTCTACTTTCGCATCGAAACTAACACAAAAACCGAACCGGCATAATTTCTAACTTATTTGGTCGAAACCCTAAGAATATGCCTGCTATAATATGCCCTAGTTCATGTAAAATAGCAAAAAACATTAATACTCCATAAACTTCCATTTGCCTTGTTAGAATCAATATAGCAATAAAAATAAAAATTTTTAAGTGTAATTGAATTTTCACTTTATCTTACCCCTTTTTTCGTTTAAAAAGATACTACTAATTCTGGATTCACTAAACGATTTTCTTTTCGTATTTCAAAATGTAAATGAGGTCCTGTTGTATTTCCTGTTTGTCCTACTTCTCCAATTTGTTGCCCTTGGGAAATAGTATCTCCTTCTTTTACATAAATTTTACTGCAATGTGCATATAGCGTTGTTACATCGTCCTTTTCAATAGAAAGATGATTTCCATATCCACCTTCTGAGGAAACATAGGTTACAGTTCCCTCCATACTAGCTACAAAAACGGTTCCTTCCTTTGCTCCTATATCAACTCCTGCATGGTTGGCTGATACAATTTCTGTTGGCTCTCTTGGTCCAAAATGAGAAGTAATAGGGCCTTGTAACGGAAGCCCTAGGTTATAATTTTCTTTTATATTCTTAGCATCTATTTCCATTTGGGTTAAAGGTATTTCTTGGCTTGCTTCTTCTGTTGGAGTTACTAGCATTTCATTGGTAAGAAGGGCGGTTCCTTCTTCTCCACCACCAATTCCTCCCTCTACTTCTTCATTGCTTTCTTCTATTGTTTCTTCGTTGGTTACTTCTTGTGTTTGTTCTTCCTTTTTTGTGTTTTGTTCCCAAAATTGTTTCATATAGGCTTCCGTTTGGTAATATAAATTTTGAAAATTAATATCGTAAGATAAAAACTCTCTTGTTTTCTTTAATACTTCTTCTGAAAAGATATAATTTGAATTTTGAATTAAATAAAAAATAAAATAAATTAACAAACAAATCATAATTTGCAAAATTAATTTTTTGAATAAAAAGTAATTTGGTCGTTCTTTTGTATTCACATGACTACTAGAAACGCGTACATCTCCTTGTGTTCTTCTTCTTTGATAAATTTCTTCTGCCCTGCGAATTCTTTCTTCTGCACTTACTGTTCTTTCCAAAGTTTTTCTCCTCTCTTCCTTAGTTTTTCTTTGCTTATTCATGTATATGCTTGCACAAAAAAATAATTCCTAACCTTTCATTGAAAGTTAGAAATTATTTTTTATTTTAATAACATAGCAAACAAACTTAATGCACTAAAGAAGAAAAGAAAAATTGTAAGTGCTTTTAATCTTTTATACTTTTCTTTCATTTTTTTATTTCCATTTGCCATTTCATACTGTTTTTTTTCTATGTTTGTAATATAGTCTTGTATTACCATTTCTGCTTCTTTTATCATATATTCTTTTGTTTTTGGTCGTTCTATTTTTTGCCCTTTTTGGTTTTTTTCTACCTTTTGTTCCTTATGTATTTTTCCATTATCTTTTAGGACAATATAGGCTTCTTCTACTATATTGGAAGGTAAATTTTTTAAGATTACCATGTTTTTCATTCTATTTGGCTCCATATAAACGTACATTCCTTTCTTTTGGTTTATATAGATTTTTTCCAATTTTTTGTAGATTATACTTTCGTTTTAAATATATTGCATGACTTCTAAAATTCCTTCTGTAATCATTTTGGCTAATAGCATAATGCTATTTAAGGAAACATTTTGTAAACTCAAAAAATTGTGCTTTGCAAAAGTATAATTTTTTCCTAAAATTGCTTTAATTGCAATATCTCCTACTTCTATTTTTTCCTTTTGTAAAGCTTTTCCTAATGTCACTTTTCCTTCTTCTACAAAAATTTTCCCTATTGTTTCCTCTTTAGAAAGAGCAGCATCAATAACAATTTGACAGGCATTGGGATGTTTCTTATTTATTTCTTGTATTTTTTCTTTTAAATTGCTATAACTAATATTTTTTTCTAATGTTCCATAAACATTTAAATTACTAATATTATATTGTGTGATTTTTTCTTCTAAGTTAGTTCCCACTAAAGGACCTAAGCAATCTCCTATAACGGAATCGGTTCCTATGCATAAAAAAACAATTTCGGTATTCTTTTTTTTCTTTCTTTGTTGTAAAAAGCATTGCTTAAAATCTTGTATAAATTGCTCTTTTATTGTTCTTGTTTCTTCTTTTTCCTGCCTTTGAAAATTCATATTTCCCCCTAAAAACTATTTTTCTTCTTAGGATAACTTTATGTTTTTGCTTTCTTATTTATTCCTTTGATTTTCTAGGGCTTATCAGAATATGAATGTCTTTTTTGTTTTGGTATTTTTTTATAATATCTTCTGAAAAACCTGCTATTTCATTTGACAAAACGATTGTATGACAATTGTTTTGAATTAATTCTTCCATAGTTTTGTCGACTTCTTCTGGATTGCTTAGGCGATGTACTTCCATTCCTAATCTCTCTGCAATTGCAAAATTTTGATTATCTTTTTCTTGTTTTATCCAAGATATTTTCATATTTTCTTCACCTCATGTTTATTGTTCCATTCTTTTTCCATTTTATGCAAAATAGAGAGAATGCATTTCTGCATTCTCTCTATTCTTAAAGATACTTATCTTTTCTTTACACAGGAATAGCAGCTTTTGGTTTAATAATAACCTTTTGCCCTTCCTTTAAGAAAAAGCTTCCCTCTTCCCGAATTACGCTGGTATAGATAAAGTGCTTTTTGTTTTTGTTAACAATAGTGCCTGCCACATCCACTACCAAGCCTTCCTTTACCCTTTCCATAGGAATTCTTTTTCCTTTTTGGTTCAAAATTACTGCTTGATCAATAGTAAGATTCATGTTGCCTTTCCTCCTGTTAAATTTAGTATATTCTTATTATAGCATATTTTACATAATATTTCAAATTTCTTGACTTTTCCTTATTTTTATACTATTATTTTAATAAATTTGAAAAAAGGAGAGAAATTTTATGTTAAAAGAGTTTAAAGAATTTGCCATGAAAGGAAATATTATAGACATGGCCATTGGTGTTATTATTGGTGGTGCTTTTCAAAAAATCGTTACCTCTTTAGTAAACGATATCATTATGCCAGCTATCGCCATATTTACAGGGAAAGTAGATTTTTCTGATTTGGTCCTTACCATTGGAAATTCTCCTATAAAATATGGTTCTTTTATTACTACTATTGTTGACTTTCTTATTATTGCCTTTTCTATTTTTATTGCCATTCGCTCTATTACCAAACTAAATGAGAAAACAAAAGAAAATATGGAAAAAATAGCAAAAAACAATAAAGGTTTCAAAGAAAAAGAAGAAGAAAAGCCAGAACCTTCTACGAAAGTATGTCCTTATTGCTTTTCCGAAATTCCTATGCAAGCTTCTAGGTGTCCACATTGCACTTCTAACTTAATAGAAGAAACTATAGAGGAGTCATAAACTCCTCTATTTTATGCTTTTTCTTTTTTATTGTTTCTGCAATTTAAATTATTGCAATATTTACAATATCCTTCATAAAAATAATATTTTGTATTTTTACAATTTTCTTGGGTAATTTCTTTTAAATTATTTAATTCAATATTAATCAATTCTTTTGCAGTATCCATCGAATTTCTTTTTAAGCAAATTTGAATTTTATCTAATATTTCAAGCATTCTTTCATTTTCCATTATCTATCCCTTTTTCTCTTCGACTTTTTTCTACAAAAATTCTATCATAATATATTCACACCTGCAAGTGCTACTTTGGTAAATATCGTTATTATAAAATATTTTTATATAGTAAAAGAGGGGATATAAAATGATACAATTAAACGTAGAAAAAATATTAAAAAAGCAAAGTAAGTCCAAAGAATGGCTTTGTGATAAAATGGATATCTCTCACTATAACTTAAATAAAGCTATTAAAGGTACTGCAAAATCTATCTCGTACAAATATTTACAAGGTTTTTGCCAATCTCTAAATTGTAGTTTCAATGAACTCATGACCATTGTAGAGGAAGAAGATAAGGAATCTTAAGGATTCATTATCTTTCTTAATTCCTTATCAATTTTTTTATTTAGATTTAAGGTTTTTTTACCGATTTTCTCCATATTTTTTGGTATATTGTTTGTGTTTTTCTACCATATTTTTTAGCTTTTGATTGGTCGATAATTGTAAATTTTTTTTGTACACATTAATTGTGTGAATTGCTTTTTCTTTCGCATTTTCTTCCTTAAATGTTTCTTTAATTTCTTCTAATATATGAATTGCAATTTGTTTTTCCATTTTTTATACTCCATTTTTTTAGTTAGTATACCATATTTTTTTATTTATGAAAGCAAAAAACTGTGTTTTTACACAGTTTTTATAATTTGCTTTTTTACAAATTTATGCTGATTTTAGTTCTAAACGTAATTTATCTGCAATCATAGCAATAAATTCGCTATTGGTAGGCTTTCCTTTAGCTGCTGACACCGTATACCCAAAAATATTTTCTACCGTATCGGTTTGCCCTCTTCCCCATGCCACTTCTATAGCATGACGAATTGCCCTTTCTACTCTGCTTGGGGTTGTTTTGTATTTATCTGCAATTTCTGGATATAATTGTTTTGTAATTTGATTAATAATATCAATATCATTTACTACCATCATAATGGCTTCTCTTAAATATTGATACCCTTTTATATGTGCTGGCACACCTACTTCATGAATTACATTTGTAACTAATGCTTCTAAATTTCCTTCATCTTTTTTACTTTCTGGTGCAATTTCAATATATTGTTGTTTAATTTCACGACTCGCAAAATTGCCTTTTACACTACCTGGTTGATAATATTTAAAGTCTTTAATTCGTTTCATTAGTAGCGAAATATCAAATGGCTTTACAATATAATATTCTGCTCCTAAATTGATTGCTTTCTGCGTTATTTTATCTTGTCCTACTGCGGAAAGCATAATGCATAATGGTAATTTATTAATTGGTGCGGTATTTAATTTTTCTAATACTCCTAAACCATCTAAATGTGGCATAATAACATCTAATAATACGACATCTGGTAACTTTTCTAAAATTAATTGGTATGCTTCATTTCCGTCTTTTGCCATGCCTACAATTTCCATGTCCTCTTCTTTTTCTAAGTAGCCTTGTAATGTCATAGCAAACTCTATGTTGTCATCTGCAATTAAAACCTTAATTTTTTCTTTCACTTTTGTTTCCCCCTATTCATATTTTTTCTGTAAGATTTTTACAATTTGCATTATAATATGTTTTCTTATATTTTGCAATAGTTTTCTGGAAAATTTTTCAAGTTTTTGCAGTTTTCGTTTATTTTTCAACGTTTTTTTGTATTCTTTTTTCTGCTAAAACTGTCCATTTTCGTATTTTTAGATTTCCTTCTTGTTTTAATACAAGCATTTTTTCTTTTTCTTCTTTTGTAACCTCTAATTTACAATTTATGGTTTCTCCATAGTCTATTTTTTCTATGCTGATTTTGTTTTTTCTACAATAATATTGTAATTTTTCCCATTCTGCATAATCTACTTCGATTTCTAGCTCATAGCCTTCTTGTTCGAACACGATTTCTGTTTTTTGAATAGCCTGTAAGGTTGCCTCAGAATAAGCTTTTACTAAACCTCCGGTTCCTAATAAAATTCCTCCAAAATATCTTGTTACAATCACTAATACATTTACTAATTCTTGTTTTTGTAATATTGTAAGCATAGGGGTTCCTGCTGTGCCACTTGGTTCTCCATCCTCTGACATTTTAGAAAGGATGCCATTTGGTGTTAAAATGCAATAGGCATAGCAATGATGCTTAGCATCATAATATTGTTTTCTTATTTGCTTTATTTTCTCTTCTGCTTCTTGTTCTGTTTGAACAGAAAAGCAATGCGCAATAAACTTTGATTTTTTTACTATTATTTCACTACTTGTATTTTGTTTTATTGTTTTGAACACATTTTTTCTCCTTATTCTTTTTCGTTTTTTTATCATACTAAATTTTACTAAAAAATGCAAATTTGAATTTTTTTGTTTGAAAAATGATTAAAATGGTTGACAACTTGGGTAAAATAAGATAAAATAGTAAATGCAGTGAAACACGGTGGATGTGGCGTAGTTGGTTAACGCGCCAGTTTGTGGCACTGGAGATCGTGGGTTCGAGTCCCATCTTCCACCCCACTTTATATTCGGTATATTGGGCTGTAGCCAAGCGGTAAGGCACCAGACTTTGACTCTGGCATGCGCTAGTTCGAATCTAGCCAGCCCAGCCAATAAAATAAAAATAACACTATTTTAAGTATTCTTAAGATAGTGTTATTTTTTAATGTTTGTTTTTCTCTATTCTTTTGGCTTTATCAGAGAGTGTGGAGTGTAAATATTCCTTTTTATACTGTTAGCTAAGACAGTAACATATTCTTAGTAATTAGTCCATTTTGGCATATATTATTGCAGTATATGTCGTATGTGAACCTGTGTAAGTAATGGTTGTCTGAGTTGCAACACCATATATTAATATTGCACTACCTACAGTACCTCCTACACTAGGTCGCATATGGTAACCATTTATAACTGACATTCCTGTTATAGTATTTTCCGTAGGATCTTCGTTGTAAGTAGACGAAGCTATTGATAGCAAGTAATGCTTACCAACTTCTGCATTAAATGTACTACTTTTGACAATAGTAAATGCAATGTTGTCGAGACTATTATTTAAAGCACTTCCTATTATTTTTTTTCCTTTTACCCACGCTGTTTTTCCTTCTGCTATATCTTCTGCTGTTGCATCTCCTTGCGTTTGACTTGCTAAGTCTTGTGCTGTTACGGTTCCTCCACTTGTATATCCTGCTGGTATCGTATAACTTTCTCCTGCTTTTAAGGTTTTATTTACTGCTCCATTATTGGGCATTGTTCCTGTTATTAGTTGCCCTTTTACCCATGCGGTTCGTCCCAGTAAAATTTGCTCTTTTGTTGCTGTTGCATCCTTAGTTATATTGGCTACTATTCCATTGATGGCTTCTCCATATTCTTCTTTTTCTGCTGTATATTCTGGTTTTTCTCCTCCTGCCTCTTCTATATAGTCTGC
>CANRFE010000044.1 GCA_947629805.1 uncultured Clostridia bacterium
CTATAACCGAGATGAAGCAGAAGTATACGGTTTAGACAAAGCCTTAAAGGCAGGGTATGATGAACTTTACTCAACTGCACCAGATGTTGTAGATAAGCAAATGAAAGCATTAGATGCAGAAATTGAACAAGAGGCCTTAGAAAAAGCAAAAGCAAAAGTAACCGAAGCAAAATCAGAAAAGCAAAAAGCATTACAAGAAAAAAAGAATAATAAGCGTGATTTAATAGATGAACTTGCTAAATTAATTATTGAAGAAAATGCACAAGTTGTAGGAATAGATGTTGCACAAAGTGCGATTGATAAAATAAGTCCAAAAGAGGAAGAAGGAGGAACAAAAGAAAATGTTAAAAAAGAAAAAACAAAACGACCTAGAAAGACAAAGACAGCTTAATAATGATTATTCTAATCCAAATGAATACCAAATATTAAAAAAGAAAACCATTAAAGAATTAATTGCTCCTTCTGGAATCGACGCAAGCAATATTGACCACTTAGAAATTATTTCAAATGTAACACGATATGCAAGAAGTTTCTTTGTATCTACTCTTCCAAGAATGGCAACCTTTCCAGAACTATTTCGTGATATGTACTTATTTGGGGACATTAATACATCTATTTATATTAACCCTATTGCAGAATCTAGATCACAAAATGAACTAAACCGAACTATTAACGAACTAGAAACCGAAAGAATTGTAGCAGCAGATAGAGGAAATATCAATAGAGAAAGTACTTTGGGACAAAAAAGGTGGGAAGCTGAGCAATTAAGAGATGAAATTGCAGCAGGTTATAATAAACTTTATGAAGCTTCTATAGTCTCTACTCTATTTGCGTATAGTTTAGAAGACTTAAACCGCTATACAAAGTTACTAGCTTCTGAAATGTCAAAATCTTTAGTTGGAATAAAAAGTGCTTGGGGAATGCAAGAAGAAGCATTCCAAAGCAACCTACCTTTAATGGAAGACAAAATAAAAAAATTACATACTTTTGATAGGCGTTCTATGGGAACGGTATTTCCATTTACTACTTCAGAAGTAGGACATCCAACAGGCATTCCACTAGGGTTTAATAAACAAACAGGAGTCCCTATTTTATTTGATAACTTTCACAATTCTCTTGCAAATTATAATATGGTTATATTTGCAAAATCTGGAGCTGGTAAATCTGTTACCATGAAAACCTTAATTTCACGTTCTGCTGTTTTAATGGGAATTCAAAGTTTGGCTCTAGATGCAGAAGGAGAGTATAGCATTGTAGCAGAAAGCTTAGGTGGCATTAATGTAGTTATTAGCCCAACATCCAAAACAATAATTAATTTATTTGATATAGAGCCAGAGGTAGTACGTGATGAAATTACAGGAAAAACAAGATCGATTGTAAATGTAGAAAGTAAAGTAGAAGACGTAACACAAGCTTTACTTACTATGGCAAGAGGTAGTACAAGAAGTAAAGAAGTAAATGAGCTTACTAAACAAATTATATCAGAGTCAGTAGCAGAAGAATATGCAGCACACCATATTACAAGTGACCCTGCTAGTTTATATGAGGCAAATACTATGACAACAGGAGATGTACTTGGAAAGAAGAAAAAAGATATGCCAACTATTGGTTCTTGGTATAAAAGAATTTTGAGAAAGGCAGAAGAAAATAAAAACGTAGACTATCAATTTCATTATAGTTATTTAATAAAAGTTATGAAACAATATATTCGAGAATATAACGGACAAATGGCTTATTTTGATGGACAATCTACCTTTGATTTATTAGATGGTACTTTGTTTATTAACTTAGATATATCACAACTAGAAGAAAGATTTGCAAGACCACTTGCTCAGCAAATTTTACTTTCCTGGATTTGGGAAAAATACGTAAAGAAAAACAGTGAAGATAGAACAAAAGCTTCGAAAAAAAGAGTACTAGTAGATGAAGCATGGATGTTACTTCCTTATCCAGAAGCGGTAGATTTTTTAAATACCATGGCACGTCGTGCTAGAAAAAGAAATGTATCCCTTGCAATAATTTCACAAAGGTTTCAAGATTTTTATGAGAAACCAGAAGCACAAGCTGTTTTGACTTCTTCTGATACGAAATTATTTTTAGCACAAGATAAATCGGAAATACAATACTTAAAAGAGGTATTTAAGTTAAGTTCAGGGGAAGCAAACTTTTTAGTAACATGCTTCAAAGGAGAAGGATTGTTAAAAGTAGGAGCAGATACTGCTATTATTCAAATAAAACCAACAACAAAAGAATTTGAATTTGTAGAAACCAATATTAACAAATTGGTGCAAATGAACAAGAGGAAAGAGGAATACTAAAAGAAAGGAAATATTAGTATGAAAAATAGGACGAAGAAAAGTATGCTACAAAAGATAATAATTACCATATTAACAATACTATTACTTTCTAATTTCATCATGCCAACCTATTCTCACGCAGATATTGGTGGAGTATTATTAACACCTATTACAGATTTATTATGTTCACTAGGCGATGCAGTGATTAATTTACTGCAAAAATGTATGATGGGTGTTAGCAGTGGAACGACCGGTATTAATTTTGGGCTTAATCCTTTTATGGTAGATGATAATGAATATTTTGCAAATAAAGTAAACAACGAACAACAATTAAAAGCAGAAGTAGGACATACTGAACAGGTGGATGTGGACGAGCTAGAAAAAGGTTGGCTTGGTGTTTCAAATAAGTTCCAAATACCGGTAGCAACCTATAGTCCAGAGCAAATATTTGCAGGAAATGTATCTGGATTAGATATAAATTTTATTCATCCTGATGAAAGTAAATTTGGAACAACAACAGACAAAGATGGAAATGAAATTGTAGATAGTTCTTCAGGAAAACTACAATCTACCATTGCAACTTGGTATGTAGCACTTCGTAATTTAACGGTAGTAGGATTATTATCTGTTTTAGTATATGTGGGAATTCGTATTATTCTATCTAGTAGTGCATCGGACAAGGCAAAATATAAACAAATGTTAACCGATTGGTTAGTTGCTTTATGCTTAGTATTTTTCTTACATTATATCATGTCTTTTGTTTTGACAATGACAGAATCAATTGTTACTGCCATAGGGGGAGATGGAGCAACAAATGTTAGTGTAGAATTAATAAATTATGATGGTTCTGACACAGAATTTAAAACAAATTTATTAGGATTAGCCAGATTTAAAACACAATATAAAGAATTCTTTCCAAAATTAGCTTATTTAATTATGTATCTTGCTTTAGTAGTCTATACTTGCATCTTTACATGGTTCTATTTAAAAAGGTTACTCATGATGGCATTTTTAACACTAATTGCTCCGGTAGTAGCGCTTACTTACCCAATTGATAAAATGAACGATGGAAAGGCACAGGCTTTTGATTCATGGCTGAAAGAATATGTATTTAATGCATTAATTCAACCATTTCACTTAATTATTTATATGGTTTTTGTAGGAACAGCTATGGACTTAGCAAGTACCAACATTATTTATATGATTGCTGCTTTAGGTTTCATTTTACCAGCTGAAAAAATACTAAGGAGATTCTTTGGATTTGATAAAGCAACAGCAGGAACTTTAGGAACGTTAGCGGGTGCTGCCGCAGTTGGTTCACTTGCAAAAAGGGCTCTTTCAGGAGGAAAAGGTGGAAAATCATCAAATGGAGGCAAACAAACTCCAGAAGGAAACAAACCACCAAGATTTGAAAACGGTCATGATGTTGCCCAAATTGAAGAGGGAACAGGGCAACAAGACAACAATCAAGAACAGCAGGATGATGGTCAAACAGCATTGGATCGATATTCAGCAGAAGGTTTTGGGCAAAATGCAAATGGAGAGTATTACAATCCTTGGACAGATGAGTATGATGCAGATTACGACCCAAGAGAAGATGCCGCATATGCACAACAAAATAATAATAATAATAATAATGATGTACCAGTTACACCAAATGAACGAAACAATAACGAGGAAGATGGAAATAATAGATTAACAAACTGGGCAAGAGCACATAATATTAATGGTCGTTCCGTAAGAAACTTAGCTGGAAGAGCAGCTAGGTTTGCAACAAGAACTACTTTTAGAGCAGGAGCAGGAACTTTAGCAGCAGCAGTAACATTAGCAAGTGGAGGCGGTTTTGCAGGAGCAGCAGGAGCATTTGCTGTAGGAACAGGTATTGGAGGCAGATTAGGAAATGCAGCAATAAATGCAGGAGAAGCTCTAGGAAATGGCGTAGGAAGATTTGGAAGAGTTGCAAGAGCAACAAGCAATTATTTGACTAGACCAAGTAGATTTGATCCGAATATGCAACAAGAAAGATTAGAAGCAATACAAGATGCAGCATTTGGTGGAACAAGAATTGGACGAGAATTAGATTTAGCAAATGGCAATACAAGATATCAAACAGCAGGACAAATGCGAGCATTTAAGAATAATCAAAATAATTTAAATTATGTAAGAGACGAAATGGCGGCTCAAAATGGAGGAATTATTCCATCTGCGAGAGAAGTAAGAGACAAAATGGATACATTGGATCCATATATGAAAGAAGGGCTAACAGATATTAAACAAATGTTAAGAGCACAAAAAGTAGAGCAATATGGAATTAGCAGTAAACAATCTGCTATTATTGCAGCAATAGGAAAAGAAAAGGGAATTACAGCGGACATTTTAAATGATGATAAAAAAGCAAGAGCACAACAGGCAAATTTACAACAACAGTTTATCAATAAAGGATATTCAAAAGAGAATGCAGCAAAACAAGCAGATTATACAATGAATGTATTAAAAGCCCAAAATGGAGTAGCACATAATTTGCAAAAACCACAAGAACAAAGGACAAAAAAATAAAATAGAATAAAAGGAGAACGAATGCAATGAATAATATAATTAGGTTTTGGAATCAAAATAGAAAAAGTATTATTGCAGCAGGTATTGCAATCGTTCTCCTTATTATTATCATTCAAGTTTTAAATCAAATAGCAAAAAATGCGAATAATAAAAAAAATACAAATACACAAATTTCAGAAGAAGATAGAAAATTACCTACGCAATCTATTATAGGCGGAGATAGTATTTCTACACAAACCACAAAAGAAAATGTAGAAATAATAGAAAATTTTATTGAAAAGTGTAATAGTGGAGACATTGCAGGAGCATACCAAATGCTTACACAAGATTGTAAAGAAACTTTATTTTCCACGGAAGAAAGTTTTAAAAAAGGTTATGTAGATACTATTTTTCAAATTAAAAGAATTAGTAAGATAGAACAATTTCTTAGTCAAAATAAAAGGTACACTTACAAAGTTAGTTTTTATAATGATATTTTAGCTACTGGTAACACAGAAAATGTAAATACTTATCAAGACTATATGACCATTGATGAAAATTCTAGTAATGGAAAACTAAATATTCATAATTTTATTTATAAAAAACCAATCAACAAAGAAACACAAGTAGAAGGAATTAAAGTAGTCATAATAGCACAAGAAATTTATAAAGAAAGTGAAAAATATCAAATAAGAATAGAAAATACAACAGATAAGAGAATTTTAATAGATACACAAAAAAAGACAAAAGGTGTATATTTAGTGGGAAATAATAATGTTACTTATAATTCTAATATTTCTGAATTATCTAGTATTTTATATGAAATACCAGCTAATTTTTATCGAAACTATGAAATAAGGTTTAATAAAATATATAGTGCAGGCGTACAGACGATAGGGATTGTTTTTTCAGATATGGTAGCAGATTATGAAAAATATAAGGAAGATCCAGAAAAAGTAACGCAAAGGATTCAAATTAGTGTTAGTATATAGAAGCGGTGGTGAATATGGCAAGTAACGAAGAAGAACAAAATAAAGTAGAACAAGCAAAAGAGGCAATAGAGCAAGCAAAAGAGGTAAGTAAATTAGCAGCAAATGCAGCATCTGGTAATGTGCTAGGTGCTGTTAAAAATGCAGCCAAATTATTAAAAGATAAAAATTTTAGGAAAAAATTAAAAAAACAATTAATTATGATTGTATTGCAAGCTATGATTCCTATTATTATAGCTACTTGTCTTTTGGGAGCTATTAATGCGATAAAGGATGAAATGATAACTTTACTTGCCAATGCAGGTACATCTGTAGGAGGATTTTTATCTAAAGCATGGCAATGGCTTACCGATGATTTTTGGATTAAGTTAGATGATGGAATAGAATATATTATTGATGTTGATACAGGAGAGACATTAGGAAGAAAAGATACCATAACGGATGCCGATTTACTAAATGAAAAGGGAGAACCAAGAAATACAACAACGAAAGTAGAAACGATTGTAGACCAATATGTAAGAAATTTAGGAAATCAAGGGGTATCTTTACAATCATTAAGATTACTGGGAGATGCCGATTATTCGGATACAGATAAGCTGTTAGAAAACGAAGAAAATAAAGCGTTAGTAGAAAAATACATAGCAGAATTTATAAGAGCAGATGTGATTACGCAGCAACCACATAGAAGAGATCATACAGAGTTAGTTAATAAAAATAATCAAAATTGGATTGATGGTGGTATTTATATTTATCGTACTAAGAAAGAACCAACCATTGATGAAGATAAGTTAATTAATGGAGAATATCATGAAGAAAATCTACCAATAGAAGACAAAGATTATAAACAAATGACGTATATGAAATATGAGGAATTTCAAAAAGGTCTTCAGGAAAACGATAAAGATTTAAGATATCATTTTACAATTAATCCGGACAACGGAAATCTAGTCTTAGCAGAAATAAAGTCAAAGGTAACAAAAAAAGGAACATCACAAGTAGGAGAAGGTTGGTTTTCTGCAATAACAAATTGGTTTGCGAATCTTGATATTGAGGCTCAACAATTACTTAATAAGAAAGAGGAGTATGAATTAAAATCAATCGAAGTAGATTATAAACAACTTATTTCAAAATATACAATGCCCTATGAATTTTTAGTTCAATTATGTGAAATAACGCAAAACCCTGAATTTGTATATCACGTTGCCTTACTTGCAAGAAATACAAAAATTGTTTTAGTTGTACAAGATAATACTACAGTGGAGAGAGAAACTGTAGAAACAGAAAGTGATATGCAAGAATATAGGAATTATAGCGGTAATTCTGTAGAAGGAGCATCGGGAAGTACTTATAAGCAAAAGGAAAGAACGGTAACTATTACAACTACACAAACCCCTGTGTTACGAATAGATTATGCAGATACATGGAGTTTTTATGAAGAATTTCAATATACAAAAAATATAGAAGGAACTTTAACTGAGGAAGGTCCTATTGAAAAAAGTGTGGCAAATGGTAGCTTATCTTTACCTAGTGTTTTAAGTAAGTATCATCCAGCAGATCCATTGAATCCAGACGATTTGCAAGAATATTATTATGATACGATTCCTGTAGCAACAACAACAATGACACAAACCATTACAACAGTAACAACATACAATGAACCAATTTGTGAAAATCCAGTAGAAAAATCAAAACAGTTCTTAGGTTTACTTCGAAACGAGACAGGAACATGTCCTCATGAGTGCTATGAAGAAAAGAAGAATCCAACAAAAGGAGAACCAATAGCACTGTATTGTTCACAAGAAGCAATATTTGAAAGAGAAGGAATAAATGTACAATATAGAATTCCTAATATGACTAGAACAGAATCTCCGTTAAATCGATTAACTAGTGGAATTGAAATGTTATATGCAGTTTTACAATCGAATAGTAGTGGTTATGAAGGGGATTTATTATTAAGTAATGAACGAATAGATGAAAGCTTTGAAATACAAGACCAATATATAGCAGAGGGAGATTATAAAAGTGCTTATATTGTAAAAATGCAAGGCTTAGTAGAACATTTGCGTTATTTAATGACATTTCCAGAAAATGAAGAGTATACAGAAATTTATATTCATTCTTCTGAAGATGACGAAGATAATTATGAAATACAAGTTCAATATGAAGATATTACAGAGGAAGAATTAAATATTTTATATAAAGTCTGCGAAGCAGAAGCTGGGGGTAGTAGTGAAGAAGAAATTGGGCATGTTGCGTCTGTAATATTAAACCGAGTTAAATGTTCAAAATGGCCAAATACAATAGAAGAAGTTGTTTTTCAACCAGCACAATTTTCTTGCATTTCAGATGGACACTATGACAGGGCAGTACCATCAGACAAAACCAAAAGGGCAGTAGATAGTGTTTTATCAAGTGGCGATACTACAGGCGGAGCTGTATATTACAGAACAGAAAGCTCTGCTAAAAAAGCAGGAATGCCAACAAGTAAAAATGAAACACACCGTACTTATATTTTCTTATTTAAAGATCCAAACACACATATTTTTTATACAGATAAATTATCACTACAAGAATTAATTGGCTCTACTGCTGGAACAATACCTACTACTGGAAAACTAAAAAATGTATTTCCAAATGGAATACCAACGACACAAAATGAAATAAGAAAATACTTAATTACCATAGAAGTACCAATTACTACAAAATCAGGAGCAAAAAAGACAACAAAAGTTACGGTTCATCAAGCTATTGCAGAAGATTTAAAACAGGTACTTCAAAAGGCACAAGATGCAGGATTTAAAGTATATGAAGTACAAGGATTTAATTGGAGATCAATTAGTGGAAGTTCTACTATATCACAACATGCATTAGGTTTAGCAGTGGACATTAATGTAAAAGAAAACTATTGTGTATATCCAAATGGAAAAGTGGATGCAGGTTCTTTCTGGAATCCAGACGAAAATGAATATTCTATTCCTAAAAACGGAACTTTAGTAAATGCATTTAAAGCAATTGGATGGGGTTGGGGAGGAAATTGGTCTAGTAAAAAAGACTATATGCACTTCTCATATACTGGAGGATAAGGAGGTTTAGCATTGAAAAAATTTTTATTACCTATTATGGTGATACTTGTTATATTAATCATTATTATTGCAATCTTGTTGTTAGTTCTATTAAAAGGAAATGACACAATCATAATACCGAAAGAAGAAACAGGTCATATAGATTTTACACAAGTAGATAAACTAACTAGTAGAAATGAATATTATGCAATAAAACAAGTTTTAAATAAATATTATAATGCAATTCATTATTTGGATGCCAATATAGAAGAATTAGATGTAGCAATTGATATTACTTCTGAAGAGCAAAAGCAAAATATTATACAACAATATACAGCACAAGGAATAAAAATATTACAAGATATTATAGATGAAGAAGCAATACAAGAATTGTCTTTGAATGAGGAAAATTTAGTACAAAAATTAAAACAAAATAAGAGTTCCAATTTTACAATAGAAGATATATATTATGTAAAAAAAAGCGCTAATATAAATCTTTACTATGTAATTGGATTATTAGATGAGGAAACGCAAGTAGAACTCATAGTCAAGACAGATTCCTATACAGATACATTCTCTGTTTATCCACAAGAATATATAAAAAGCAAGCAGTATGATAAAAATTCTATTGAAAATAATTTTAATATAGACAAAATACAATATATTACGAAAAATAATAATAATCACTATGAAATATATGAAATAACAGATAAGATAATGGCACAATATTATTTATATGATTATGCAGATATAGTAAAGAATAATTTAGAAAAAGCATATCAATTATTAAATGAAAAGTATAAAGAAAAAAGATTTCCTACTTATGATGCGTATGTTACATTT
>CANRFE010000045.1 GCA_947629805.1 uncultured Clostridia bacterium
CTAGTGGTGCTACTTCTTGTTGTACCATATCCATTTTATTTTCTTCTTCTATTTTTCCAATTTCTAATAAACGATGTAAAGTTTTTGCCTCTTTTTTTGTCGTTTCTGTCATACGTTTGGCAGCTCTTCCTGTTGGAGCACAAAGCACTACTTTCTTTTCTTTTAGCTCGTATAAATCAATAACTGTTTTAATAATAGTAGTTTTTCCTGTACCTGGTCCCCCTGTAATAATACATACATTATTTTCATTAATGGCATCAAGGGCTTCTAATTGCTTTTCCGATAAAGTAATTTCGGAATGTTTTTCTATTTTCTTTAATTCTTTTTGCATATTTTCGATTTTTTTGCTATTTTGAGAGGCCTGTAATAAATGAATTTTTTCTGCAATGTTTTTTTCTGCTTCGTAAAAAGGAGTAAGATATATCCATGTATTTTCTTCTACCAATTCCTTTTTAACTTTTAACTCTATTACATTTTCTTCTATTTCTTCTTGTGTTACACCAAGTAAATCTTTACAATAAGTTAGTAAATTTTCTTTTTGTACTTTGCAATGTCCATTTATAGTAGTATTTAACATAGCATACTTAATTCCACTTTTAATTCTTTTTTCATAATTGAAAGCAATTCCAATTTCCATTGCCATTTTATCTATTTTCTTAAAGTCTACATTATTGGCTACGTCGATTAACAAATAAGGGTTGGCTTCAATTTCTTCTATTGCATTTACGCCCAATTTTTTATACACATTTTTTGCATTTTGTACCCCAATTCCAAACTTTTCTAAATAGCCAACAATTTGCCATAATTCCCAGTTTTCCATAAAATCTTCGGAAATACTAGTCGCCTTTTCTTCTGTAATTCCTTTTATTTGCGTTAAACGCTTTGGTTCTAATTTTAAGACATGCAAAGTTTCTTCCCCAAAAGTAGAAACAATTTTTTTCGCCGTTGCTGGTCCTACTCCCTTAATAGTGCCATTTGCCAAATAGCGTTCTAAAGAGTCCAAAGTTTGGGGCATCGTTTTCTCAAATGTTTCTACCTTAAATTGTTCCCCATAGTCTTGGTGCGTTACTATTTTTCCCACTAATTTTAAGGTATCTCCACTATGAATAAAAGGAAGATATCCAACAATGGTAATATCTCCTTCTTCCGTTTCGAATTCTGCTACTGTATAACTATTGATTTCATTTTGATAAATAATGTCTTTCACTTCTCCTGTAATTTCCAAATAAAAGAGCCTCTTTTCTATTTTGTTTTGTTTTATTCTATCAAAAAAGAAAGGCTTTTTCAACCTTTCTTTTATGTATTTTTTATGCTTTCTATTAACTCTTTGCATTCTCTCCAATTCATTACTTTTATTTCTTCATGTTCTTTTTGTAAGTTCTTTATAATAGTCAGTGTTTTATCTTGCGAATCTAAATCGGTTATGATGATATTTTGCATAGTTTCTTCTTTGCCATAAAGAATGCGAAATAAAAAAGAACGTAAAAAACCTTCTATTTTATTTTCTTGATTTTTGATGGCAACAATAACATAAATTCCGTCAGATTGTAAATTCGTATAAGTAAAAATATTTACAACCGTTTTCATAATTTCGAATAAGCCATAGAAAGCTAATGTCCAAAGAATGGTATTTCCTATAAAATTCCCCATAGTCTCATACCTCCTATGACATATCGTATGCATTTTATTCTTCTTTTGCTACAAATTTAGAAGGATAACTACATATTGGAATATCTTGGTATGTTTTTGCATCGGAAACATAACTCACTTCTGCACATAATCTTAAAGAAATTTCTATTCTATCTTGTTGTATTTCTTTAGTAATAGTATAAATTTCTCCTGGTATGTCCGCATTTGTTACAATTTTTCTATCTTCTTCTGCAGCAAATTTATCTCTTGTAAAGTCTTTCTTCACTTCATAATTCGTTCTTGGCACTTCTTTTCCACTGAAAAGATATGTTTCTTTTTGTATTTGATAACTTAGCTCTGTTATAATAGGGTCTCCCTCTACGGTATATTGCATTATTCTTATTTTGTTTGCAATACGGTTTGGTGCTTCTATTTTCGTATTTTCTATAAATTGTTCCATCTTTTCTACATTATATAAGCCCTGATATGTAATGACAAAACATCCATCTTGTATTGCTTGCTCCATAGAATATTCTTGTGGTAACTCTTCTAAAGCTTGTTCTGGTATATTTTCTTTGTTTTCTGTAGGCTCTTGTAAGTTTTGCTGATCTTTTTTCCACATATTTTGTTGTTCTTTCTTTTCGCTTTCCAAATGGATAAAACAAAAAGTTGTGAGAAAAACCAACAAAATAATTCCTATGCTAAGGATGATTTTTCCTTTTTCTTTCTTCATTTTTCTCCTCCTTTTCTTTCTATTCTTTAGATGTATTTTTCTCTTACTTTGTTGGTTTTTGACAAAATAAAAAATCTCTTAAAAATTAAGAGATTTTTTATTTTTTACATTGCTTTTCGATATAATTCTATAAATTCTTCTTTGCTTACTTCTCTTGGATTTCCTGGCTTGCATGGATCTTGCATTGCCTTTTCCGCAAGCATTTCAAAATCTTCTTCTTTTGCTCCATAGTCTTTAATTGTTTGTGTAATGCCTACTGTTTTACTAAGTTCTGATAACATCCATACGAAAGTATTAATTACATCTTGGTCATTTAAATGTTCTGCATCTGGTCTTCCAATATGTATTAAAATTTCTCTAAATCTATCTGCACAAACTTCTCCATTAAATCGCATAACCGTTGGTAATAACATAGCATTTGCTATTCCATGTGGTGTGTCATATACAGCTCCTAATTGATGTGCCATAGAATGTACAATTCCAAGTCCTACATTAGAAAAGCCCATTCCTGCAATATATTGTGCCATTCCCATTTTCTCTATTGCCTCTTCCTTTTTTTCGTTTACAGCTGCTGGTAAATATTGAAATATCATTTGAATAGCCTTCATGTGGAACATGTCAGACATTTCGTTATGTGCTTTGGTAATATACCCTTCTACTGCATGGGTTAAAGCATCCATTCCTGTTGCTGCTGCTAAACTTTTTGGCATAGAAGCCATTAATTCAGAATCTACAATTGATAAAATTGGAATATCATTTGGATCTACACATACCATTTTTATTTTTGCATCTTCATCCGTTATTACATAGTTAATTGTAACCTCTGCTGCTGTTCCTGCTGTTGTTGGAAGTGCAATTACTGGCATTCCTTTATTTAGTGTATTAGATACCCCATTTAATGATTTTACATCTGCTCTATCTGGGTTGGTCATAACAATAGAAATTCCTTTTGCTGTATCTATACTAGAACCTCCGCCTACTGCAACGATGACATCTGCTTTTGCTAATTTACAAGCTTTTACACCATCTGTTACATTTTTAATAGTTGGATTTGGCTTTATTTTAGAATATAGTTTATATTTTATTTTCGCTTTTTTCAAAATTTCCTCAATTTTTGCAGTTACTCCTGCTTCTACAAGTGCCTCATCGCTTACTAATAATACTTTTGTAAATCCTCTCTTTTGAATTTCTCCTACAAGCTCTTCTCTTGCTCCTTTTCCAAAATAAGATGTTTCGTTTAAAACAAATTTTTCTGCCATTTTTATTTCCTCCTTTGTAACCTTTCTCTTTTTTTGTTTAGTATATCACGAATGTATTTTTTTGACAATTCTTTTTGTAAAAATTTTTAGCACTCTATTATATCTTTTATTACCTCTCCTGCTATCATAAGACCTGCTACAGAAGGTACAAAAGAAATACTTCCCGGAACTTGCCTTTCTTTTTTATGAGAAGCACTTTGTTGTAATGGTTTTGGCTCTTCCTTTGAATAAATTACTTTCAAACTTTCTACTCCTCTTGCCTTTAATTCTTTTCGCATTACTTTGGCAAGTGGACATACACTCGTTTTGTATAAATCGGTTATTTCAAATTTAGTTGGGTCTAACTTATTTCCTGTTCCCATACTAGAAATAATAGGAATATGCAATTTTTTTGCTCTTATTACTAATTCTATTTTTGCCGTTACAGTATCCACAGCATCTACTATATAGTCTATACCTTCCTCTATGATTCCTTTACTTTCTGGCATAAAAAATTCTTGGTGTATTTCTACTTGTGCTTTTGGGTTAATTTCTAGTATTCTTTCTTTCGCTACTTCTACTTTCTTTCTTCCTATTGTCTTAGTAGTTGCTAAAATTTGCCTATTTAGGTTTGTTTTCTCTATTTTGTCATGGTCTACCAAAAGAAAATTTTGTACACCCGCTCGTACCAAACCTTCTAATACGAAAGAGCCCACTCCTCCTAAACCAAAAATTGCTACTTTTGCTTGTTGTAATTTTTCTATTTTCTCTTTTCCAATTAATAATTCCGTTCTTGCAAATTGACTTTCCATTTTTGTTCTCCTATTATACAAAATGGGGGTTCTTTTTATATTTGTATGAATTCATAATGGGTTGTACCAATTCCTAATTTCTCCGCATGTTCTATCGTATGCACTCCATGTTTTTCCTCAATTCTATGAATTAACCTTTGCTTTCCTTCGTCTTCTGCCTCATAAATTAAGTCCAAACTTGCCTTATCCACTGCTACTGGATCTATAGAAGCTGTAATTCCAATGTCTTTCATGCAAGGTGCTTCTGGGTTACTATCGCAATCGCAATCAATAGAAAGATTATTAAGAACATTAATATAAACAAGATTTCCCTTCATATAGTTTATAACAGACTCGTCTGCTTCTGCCATAGACTCTAAGAAATGATCCTGTTGTGGTAAATTTGCCCATAGTTCTTCTGGATTTCTTGTTTTTCCAGCTGTATGAATCCATGCTTTTCCCTTAGAAGAGCTTACCCCTATAGACATATTTTTTAAGGCTCCTCCAAAGCCACCCATTGCATGTCCTTTAAAATGGGATAACATTAACATAGAATCATAATTTGCTAAGTGAGTTCCTACATAATTTTCTTTTAAATGAGAACCATTTTTAACAGGAATTGGCATATCTCCTTCTTCGTCCATAATATCCACCTTTGCAATATCTAAGAAACCATGTTCTTTAATGGCTTTCCAATGTTCTTCTGTTGTATTTCTCCTTCCTGCATAGGCTGTGTTACATTCTACAATAGTTCCATGTAATTTTTGTACTAAATCTTGAATTAATTTAGGATTTAAGAAATTGTGGCCTCCTGGCTCTCCTGTTGATATCTTCACTGCCACTTTTCCCGTTAATTCTTTTCCTACTGCTTCGTAAATTTTAATAAGGCTATTGCTTGTAATTTCCTTTGTAAAATACACTTTTGCTTTTTCCATCTTTTTTCCTTCCTTTCTTTTTCTTTATTTTTTCATAAATTTCTTTATTTATTTAACAATTTTACACTTTCTCCAAAAAAGTCTCTTTTATGAAAAGTAGAACTCATAAACCTCCACGCTGCTTTTCTATTGGTTAGCCATTCAATTTTTGCATTGTTTTTCTTATTTTTTATCATTCCTTCTACTAAAAATTTTGCTACTACATCTGGATAATCTCCTAAAATATTATAGACCTTTTTGGTTTTTTCCGACAAGTTAATTTTTTCTTTATCTCCTAAGGCGTTACTAATAAAATCTGTTATCATAATACCTGGGCTCAATTTTCCGACAATTACTTCCGTATTCCTTTGCTCACTTTCTTTTGCCAATGCTTCTGTAAAATAGGTAATGGCTCTTTTGCTTGTGCCATAAATAGAAAGTCCTAACATTTTAGCATCGTTACTGCCATAGCCCTCAATATTATAAATAGCCCCATGATGATTTTTTTCCATCTCTTGCATAATTAGTTTTGAGCCCATAATAGCACCTTTTAAGTCTACATTTAAGACAAAATTAATTTCCTCTTCGGTTAATTCCCATATTGCTTTTTCTGGTTGATTGACTCCTGCATTATTAATCCATATATCAATCCTTTCAAATTGATTCTTGGCAAATGCAATTAAATTTGTAATTTCTTCTGTATTGGTTACATTGCAAATACAACTTTCTACTTTGGAAGCACTTTGGATTGCCTCTAATTCTTGTTTGGCTTTTTCTAATTGTTCTTTTCTAATATCGCTAATTACTACATTATAATCTTGTGCTTTAAAAAGTTTTGCCATTTCAAAGCCAAGTCCTCTAGCACTTCCTGTAATTACTACTGTTTTCATTTGTTTTTCCCCACTTTCTTTTATTTAGTCCTATCTTATCATAAAAAGTAAATAAAAACTAGTCTTTTTTTTATTCTGTTCTTAATGCTACAACTGGGTCTTTTTTGCTTGCCATTTTAGCTGGAATAAAGCCTGCAAGCATTGTTAATACAACGCTAATAATAACTAAAATAATCCCTGCTCCCATAGGCACTTGGGTAATCACTCTTACTCCCGTTACCGCATAAATAGCACTATTAATTGGAATTGTTAAAAGAATTGTTACTCCAATTCCTAAAAGACCAGAAATGAGTCCTATAATTAAAGTTTCTGCATTAAATACTCTGGAAATATCCTTTTTAGACGCTCCAATTGCTCTTAAAATTCCAATTTCTTTTGTCCTTTCTAAAACAGAAATATACGTAATAATACTAATCATAATGGAAGATACAATAAGCGAAATAGCAACAAAAGCAATTAAAACATAACTAATGGTATCAATAATTTGACTAACCGATTTCATCATTGTTCCTACCATATCGGTATAACTAATGGTATTTTCTTCTTTTTGTGCCTCTTTTTGTTTTTGGTTATATTCTTCTATAGCATTTGTAATATTTCTTTTTGCTTCAAAATTTTTTGGATAAATATTAATAGCAGTTGGACTAGCAAGGTCAATAGCACCTAATTTTTGCAAATTTTTTTCATAACTTGCATTTTTATTTTCTGTATAAGCTTCCATTAAATCGGCAATTTGTTGACTACTTAATCTGCTTAGTTGCATTTTTTGCTCAGTAGATAAATCGTCATAGTTAAATGCGGTATTTTCTCCTTCTTTTGGAAATGCTAAGCCAGAAAAGATATTGGTTTCTACATTTTCTTTTTGCTCTTTTACTGCTTCTGCTTCGTTTGATTTTTGAATAACATATTCTTTTAAGTCTTTGGTATAGCCAATGCCACCTGCCATTCCTTGGGCTACAGATTGTTCCTTTTGTCTGATAATTCCTACTACTTTAATTTCTTCTGCTGAAGCAATTTTTTCTTTCATGTATTCTTCCTCTTCCGATTTATCCATCCATACCCCATTTTCTTTTTGATAATAATCTGTATTTAAAATTAGCTTATAGGATAAGTTTAGTAATTCTTCATAAGTGTAAACCGTTTCTTGCGTTTTTTCTACAGTTTCTCCTTTTTCAATAGCTTTTACCTTGTCTTCTATTTCTTTTTGGTCTTTTAAGCCCAAACTATATAAGGTATAATCACTAATTTCATTGTTTTGTCCTACAATGAGTACTACTTCTTTATACGAAGTTGGCCAACTTCCCGCTAATAAATCATATTGTGATTTTAATAATTCTTCGTTATCTAACATTTCTGTCCATACATCACTTGAAGTAACATTCATAGACATAAAGCTAGAATTTTGCTGTGCTTGCCTATAGTCTCCCATTCCCATTGCATCCATCACAGTACTTGGATTAACTCTTACAATTCCATTTGTTGTATCTGGCTTATATAAATTGATATTTAAATTATAACTATATTGAATACTATTGCTATTTGTTTTAATGTTATTTTCTGTTTCTTCTATATATTGTTTTAATTCTTTTAAATTGTTGGTTTGTACCTTATTAGATAAAATCGTTAAGACTTCATCCATAACATCAGAAGAATAGATTTTTCCCTCTTCTACTTGTTTTTCTTCTTGTGTTTCTCCCATCATTGCTTCTATCATACTATTCATATCAATTGTGGTTTCTTGTATGGTTAAGGGATAAGAAGATAGGGTTTCTTCTTCTACTTTGTCTATATAGTTTTGTACTCCTGTAGCAATAGCTAAAATTAATGCAATTCCTATAATTCCTATACTTCCTGCAAAAGAAGTTAAAATCGTTCTTCCCTTTTTCGTCATAAGGTTATTTAAGCTTAACCTAAAAGCTGTGAAAAATTTCATGGAAGTTCTTCTATATTTTCCTACTTCTTGTTTTTGCCCTCCCTCTTCTTCTACTGGGTTAGAGTCGTCTGTGATTTTTCCATCTAGAATTTTAATAATCCTACTAGAATATTTTTCGGCAAGTTCGGGGTTATGGGTTACCATGATAATTAATTTATCTTTTGAAATTTCTTTTAGAATTTCCATAACTTGCACACTGGTTTTCGTATCTAAGGCACCAGTTGGTTCATCGGCTAAAATAATGTCTGGGTTATTTACCAAGGCTCTTGCAATGGCTACTCTTTGCATTTGCCCTCCAGATAATTGATTTGGTTTTTTATGAATTTGGTCTTTTAGCCCTACTTGTTCTAATGCCTTTATAGCTCTTTTTCTTCTTTCTTTTCTAGCTACACCAGAAATCGTAAGAGCTAGTTCTACGTTAGCAAGTACGCTTTGATGAGAAATTAAATTATAACTTTGAAATACAAAACCAACTTTATAATTTCGGTAAGCATCCCAATCTCTGTCTTTAAAATCTTTGGTAGATTTTCCATTGATGATTAAATCTCCTGATGTATAACGGTCTAGACCTCCTATAATGTTAAGAAGTGTCGTTTTTCCACATCCACTTTGTCCTAAAATAGACACGAATTCCGATTCACGAAATGTAATACTAATGCCTTTTAATGCTTCTACTTCCTCTTCATAGGTCTTATATACTTTTCTTATATTTTTTAGTTTTAACATTTTTTTACCCTTTCCTATTTTTTCTTGCTTTATTACTATATGCTAGTTTCCTAAAATTGTCAATTATTATACCCTATATTTATGTTTCTTGTGTGAAAAAAGAAAGAAGAAAATAAAAATTTTATTTTCTTCTTAATCTTAACGCATTCAAAATAACAGTAAAGCTACTCATTACCATAGCAAGACTTGCTATCATAGGGTTTATAGTAATCCCAATAGGTCTTAAAATTCCAATGGCAATCGGAATCATAAGGATATTATAGAAAAATGCCCAGAATAAATTTTGTTTTATATTGCGAATGGTTTTTTTACTAATTTGCATAAAATCTAAAATACTTTTTAAATCGTTTTTTGTTAAAATAACATCTGCTGAATCCATAGCAATGTCGGTTCCGCTTCCAATACTAACTCCTATATGTGAACTTGCTAAAGCAGGACTATCATTAATGCCATCTCCACACATCATCACAAATTTGTTTTCTTGCTTTAGTTTTTGAATTTC
>CANRFE010000046.1 GCA_947629805.1 uncultured Clostridia bacterium
AATGCTCTTCCAAAGAGTCCATTTTCTCCTAATACCAAATTAATGCTAATTCCTGCCAAAATAATTAAAATAATAATTGTTATGATTAGAGCTACTAACGTAATACCTTTGTTGTTTCTCATGTTTCTTTTTCTCCTTATTTTTCCTTAGTTTCTCCGTACTTTGTTTTTTTATTCTTAGCACGTTATGTTTATAAGTTGTTATTCCTTTTGTGTTTTCATTATATTCTTTTTTTACTTCTCTGTCAAGTCCTTTTTATTCTTTTATTTCTATACATTTCTTTTGTCCTTCTAAAAATACATAAAACAACTCCTAAAATAGAAAGCATAGCAGAAGTTTTCATCAAAAAGGTACCTTCGTAATGCACTTGTAAAACTCCTCCTTCTGTTTTTCCTAAAGTAACTCCTACAAAACCATTGTCTGTTTCATAAGTTTTCAACTTTGTAGTTTGTCCATTCTGTTCTAAAGTTACCTCATAACCTAAATAATAAATATAAGGAAGCTCTAATTTTGTTTCTTCTGTAGTGGAAGTAATTTTACACCATAAATTTGTATTTTCTTTTGTTTGTTCCAATAATTCTGCATTTCCTTCTAAAACTAAGATGTCATCACTTCTTGTTTCAAGATAACTCCTATTTTCAAAAGCTTTACTAGGTAAATATTCAAAACTAGCACAACCTGCATGCACCCTGCCTGTTTCTTTTGTTACTCTCACTGCAGGCCACAATCTACTTTCCTCTAAATTATCGGTATAAGGAAGATACTTTAACCAGAAAGAACTTAGAAATGTTAATGCAACAACAAGAAAAATACAATTCTTATACGTTATTTTTTCTAACAATACTTTCAAATTTACCGCTACTACAAAAGCAAAAAAGAAAGAAGAAAATTCTAACATACGAAAAGAAAATTGTAACATTTTCAAAACAGCTGGTAAATGTTCAAAAGGAAATATTTTCAAAGTCATAATAAGACAAGCCAAACCCATAGTAAGAGAAAAAAGATAGAAACGATAAAAATCTGTTTTTCTCCATTTTTTTCTTAATTTCTTTATGACCATTGGACAAAACAGAAGTAATATCAGACTGAATAAGCCTACTTCATAAATCATATTTGTATTAGCAGGCGTTATAATAAGTTCTATTAGATTTAATTTATAAGCAATCAAAACTTCCGTTCGTTCCATTCTGCCAGGTTTAAATACTTCATACTGAGTAGCTAGTTTGTGCTCTAACAAAGGAAGAAGATAAAAACTTGTTAAAAGAAAAAGAAAAACAATGCTCACTAAAATATTCTTTTGCACTTTCCTTTTCTTTAATTGTTTTCCTTGATAGATTACATAAAGGAAACAGAAAAGAGCCGTATACATGGCAATAACCGTATGTGTTAGTACCAAGCCAACACTGCCTATTAGCAATAGGTATTCTCTTTTGGGTTTTGCTTTTAATACCCCATACAAGCCTTGGAATACCATAGGTAAAAATACAAAAGAGGTAAGTTCTGCTAATGCATTTCTTAAATACATATCGGTAAAACGATAAGGTGCAAAAAGATAAAATATGCCAGAAACTAATGCTATTTTTTTATTTTTTGTAACCTCTTTTGTAAAAAAGTACATGGTCAAACCAGATAAAAATACAACACAAAACACAAATAGCTTTATGCAATTGGTAAAAGAAAACCCCAATAACTTGAAAATTAATGGCACATAAGCTGTAACCGGACTATAAAACAAATTCCAAGAATAGCCAAAACCATTGCAAAATTTTGACATAATAACAGGAAATAGTTGTCCTTCTTGTATAGATTGGTAGGTTCCCATTAGCCTTGCTATGTGTTGAATCCCATCATCATAACCGATATTCAACTTTTTATTTAGAAGCGGAAGACATATACAAATAGAGGCTAAAAGTAGAAGGATACTACTTTTTACATTTTCTTTTTGTAAAATTTCTTTTATTTTTAACATGCCCTTTCCTTTCTTTTTTCATAAATAATATACCCTATAAATGCAACTAAACTAATTGCAGAAATGCCATAAGAGATATGTGTCATAACCGTTCCTACAAAATCTACTACTATGGTTACTTCTTCTACTTTCTTGTCCACAACACAAGAAAGAAAACCATTTTCCGATTCTACTGGTGTTATTTTTTCTATTTTTCCCTCTGTAATCAATTGTATTTCATAACCAGGGTAATAATAATAAGGAAATTCTAAAATCGTATTTTCTTCTATATTTTGTAGTTTTAATGTATCTGTCAAATCTTGTTTGGTTTCCTCTATTATTTGTGCATTTCCTTGTAAAATATAAGTTGTATCGCTTCTGGTTTCAATATAAGTATCTTGCAACCATAAAGCTTTTACAGGCATATAATCTCGATTAATACGTTTATGCGAAATTTTTTTATCTTGCATAATATTTGCCTCATATATTTTATCTTTTTCTTGGTTTGTTTCATAAAACTTAGACATAATGGCAATAGAAGTATAGATAGCCCATGCAAAAAATACAAACATAACAAAGAATTGTAAAACTTCTTTTTTTAACAATTGTTTTGCTATTATATATACATTCACTCCACAAACAAAACTAGCAAAAAAGTTAAAAAATCCTACCATCCTCCATGGATATTGCAATTTGCAAAGTAAATTAGGCATAAGAAGCCAAGGGAAAAACTTACTTGCCATAAAAATAGAAATAAGAGCAAATATCACACAAATCAAATAAAAATCTTTATATTCCTCCTTTACCTTCTTTAGCACAAAAACAGTTAGTAATATTGCTAAAATAGTAGGCAAGCCTATTTGAAAAGTAGTTCCATCCTCTTCTTTTTCAGTTTCCATGTCCTTCCAGAATTGGGAAAAAGAAAGCGTATTTTTCATAGCAAAAGAACCATTTGTTTTAATAATTCTATCATTCAGAATCGTATATTCTGCTTTTGTAGAAGCTTCTAACATAGGAAGCCAGAAAAGCATACTAACCAATAAAATAAATATTACATTTACCACGCACTTTTTTAGAATTTCTTTTTCTTTTAATTTTTTTAAGTGAAATAAAACATAAAGAATGCAAAAAAGAGCTGTATATAAGGTAGTAATAGTATGCGAAAGGATTAAGCCTATTGCCCCAATTGCAATATAATAATGCTTCTTTCCATCTTGTTCAAAAAGATTATAAACCCCTAAAAAGACAATTGGAATAAATACCATGGCGGTAAATTCACCCATAGCATACCTTTTATAAACATTTGCCAACTTATAAGGTGCAATTAAATAAAATAATGCACTTAATAAAGCTATTTTTCTATTTTTTGTTATTTGATATACCAATTGATACATAGTTATACCAGATAACGCAATACAAATACCAGCAAAAATTTTTAAAACCACGGAATAAGAAGAAACAAAGAGTTTAATCAGTAGTGGCAAATAAGTTACGAATGGGGGATAAAATAAATTGATAGCATAACCAGAACCATTACAATAATTTTGATTAATAAGTGGTGGAAATTTTCCTATTTTTAAGGTATCCACTGTTCCCATTAGACGTAATAAATGTAAAAAACCATCATGGGTATCTCGAATTTGAATATTTTTTAAGGGAATACTTAAAATAATGGCAACAAGGAGAATAATTGCATAATCAAGCCATTTTCTTTCTTTCCATTGTTGTATTCTTGTTTTAATCTTTTGCTTTCTTTCTAACATTTTTAACTCCTTTTTATTTTTCCTCATTATACCATTTCTATTTTTTAATTTGAATAGATTTTTCGAAAAATTTTTATGCTAATAAAACAAAAAAATACAGTATTCAAAATACTGCACTTTCTTTTTAATTTTCTTTTTTTGCTACTACTTCTTTTCCATTATAGTATCCACAATTAGGACAAACTCTATGTTGCATCATCATTTCATGACAATGTGGACATGCTACTAAATTTTTATTTTCTAATTTCCAAGTAGATCTTTTTAACCCTGTTCTTGCTTTTGACCATCTTCTTTTTGGTTGTGCCATTTTTCTTCCCCCCTCGTTTGATTAGCTTTTTTATTTCGGTATGTATTATTTTTCTTTTTTAGTACCATAAAATTATACTAACTTTTTTTCTCTTTGTCAATACTTAAGTAGAAAAAACTATTTTGATTTTTTAAATTTTTCTATTGTTTTTTTTCTAAAAATTGTTATAATTTTCTTATACATAAATTTTTTTATTAAAGGAGGTAGACGGCGTGCTAAAAGGTATTAAAATTCGCGAAACTTTTCAAGATTTTTTAGAAGAACACCCTGAACTTCAAGTAGTACGAAACTCACAAGGAGCTATTACAGCAATTATTTTTCCTCCTGAAGCGGAACAAACCTCTTATTCTATTGTGTTTGATCAAATTTCCGTCCATTATCATTATCAAGGGAAAGCCATACATTTTTTTACGCAATAGTACGGACACACCAAGAAAAAGGAGATATCTAAAAAACAGATATCTCCTTTTCTTGTTTGCTACTCTCCCTTCAGATAATATTTTTTCGAATGAACCCCCATTCAAACGGAAATAATTTCGTTTAGCACTACTTTTTTTCTATTATCTCCCTCTTAAGTACAAGGACTGGCAAACCCTATTTTAGGCTAGGCTAAACCTTGTTCTATACTGCAGTGTGGCTAATCCTTTCAGAACCATTCACTTAGAACTTTTTGGAAACCCATCGGTTTCCTATTACAAAATAAAGATATAATCTTACAACAGCTTTATTATATCTCACATTGGAAAAAAAGTCAAGAACTATGTAAACATTTTCATTTTTTCGCATATACTATAAAAATAAAAGAATGCAACAGGAGGTTTTATATTATAATGTGCGGAATTGTTGGTTTTGTAAATTTAAAACAAGAGTTAGAACAAGCAAAATATGAAAATGTGTTATCCAATATGATGACAAAAATTGCAAGGCGTGGTCCAGATGAAGAAGGTATTTTTTACAATAAGCATTCTCTTCTTGGGCACAAACGTTTAATTGTTGTTGATCCAGAAGGTGGAAAGCAACCCATGACTTGTCGATATGAAGATAATACTTATACTATTGTTTACAATGGTCAATTATATAATACAGAAGATTTAAGAAAAGAGTTGCTAGCAGCTAATTTTTCTTTTGCGGGACATTCTGATACAGAAGTGTTATTAAAAAGTTATATTCATTGGGGAAATAGTGTTGTTCACAAATTAAATGGTATCTTCTCTTTTGCCATTTGGAATGAAAAGAAACAAGAATTGTTTTTTGCAAGAGACCATTTTGGTGTAAAACCTTTTTATTATTGCAGAAAAGACGATTATTTTATTTTTGCATCTGAAGTAAAATCTATTTTTGCTTTTCCCAATATTCCTGTTGTCATAGAAAAAGAAGGCATTTGTGAATTATTTGGACTGGGTCCTTGCCACACTTCTGGTAATGGTATTTTTAAGAATATTTTTGAACTACGCCCTGCTCACTTTGGTATTTTTAATAAAGATGGACTTCACATAGAAAGGTATTGGAAACTTGAAAGTAATCCTCACACCGATAGTTTCGGTACTACTTGTGAAAAAGTGAGGTTTTTATTAGAAGATGCGATTAAAAGACAACTTGTTTCCGATGTTCCTTTATGCACCTTCCTATCTGGTGGACTAGATTCTAGTATTATTACGTTATATGCTTCCAATTATTGCAAAGAGCATGGTCTTCCTCCACTTAATACTTTTTCTGTAGACTATGTAGATAATGATAAGAATTTTCAAAAAACAGATTTTCAGCCAAATTCCGATAAATTCTATATTGCTATTATGCAAAGAAAATTGCATACCAACCATAAAACAGTAGTGCTAGATACACCTGAACTTGCTAAGGCTTTGGAAGATGCTATGATTGCAAGAGACTACCCGGGTATGGCAGATGTAGATTCTTCCCTACTTCTATTTTGCAAAAATATAAAACCTGAGGCTACGGTTTCTTTAACAGGAGAATGTGCAGATGAAATTTTTGGGGGTTACCCATGGTTTTTCCGTGAAGATGCATTAAATAGTAATACTTTTCCTTGGTCTATTGCCATAAAAGAAAGACAAGAATTACTAAACCCTGCCATTAGCAAGGAAGTTCATTTGAAAGATTATATTGATTACCGCTATAACGAAAGTTTAAATGAAGTTACTATTTTAGATTCTGATTCAAAAGAAACAGCAGAAAAAAGAAAAATTTCTCATTTAACCTTAAATTGGTTTATGCAGACACTTTTAGATAGAAGTGATAAAATGGCTATGTATAACGGTTTTGAACTTCGTGTTCCTTTTTGCGATTATCGTTTAGCGCAATATGTATGGAATATTCCTTGGGAAATTAAGGCATTGAATGGTAGAGAAAAAGGCTTGCTTCGTTATATTATGAAGGATATTTTACCTTCTGAAATTGTCGATAGAAAGAAAAGCCCTTATCCGAAAACTTGGAACCCTACTTATTTAAATACTGTAAAAGGAATGTTAACCAAGATTATGGAAGATAAAAACGCTCCTATTAATGATTTACTTAATAGAGAGTACATTTTAGAAATTTTGGAGACAGATGGCAAAGCTTTTACAAGACCTTGGTTTGGGCAATTAATGACAGGTCCTCAACTTATGGCTTACCTTTGCCAAGTAAATATGTGGCTTGAGAGGTATCAGCCAAAGATTGAATTATAATAGATTTAAGAGGTCATCTATAGAACGACCTCTTATTCTCTTTTATCTCTTGAAATACTTGTCCATTGTTTAATAAAAATTTTCGCATTTCAACAAATGCATCCATAATGCTAATGCTTACTTGAACTGCAATTTCATTTTTAAGTAAATCTGAAAGCATTGCTATACCTTGCTCTGTAAATACGTATGGTAGTTTTCTTCTACCACCATATGAATTTACTTTTGCTAAACTTGAAATCACATTTTGTGATTTCAAGTTTATTACTTCATTATTTACTACATTTAATTCTTCGTTTATTGGTGCGATACTATTTTCTTTTTCCATACTATCACATCCTTTTCACTTTGCGTATGCTACAAAACATTTGTTTTGTTGTGTCAAGTATATCATTATTATTTTTATAATTATTTCAAATTTTCAGCATTTAAATTTTTTAATTCTTCTAATATAAACTTTCCGTCTTTCATTATTAATGTATCATCAAAATAAATTTCTCCACCACCAAATTCTTTTTTTAGAATCTTAACAATATCCCAATGAATTGCTGACCTATTTCCATTATCACTTTCTTCTAATGCCATTCCTGGAGTAAAGTGAAAACTTCCATTTATTTTTTCATCAAATAATGTATCACATATTGTATTAGGAATATAGGGATTTAGTCCAAATGCAAATTCTCCAATATATCTAGCACCTTCATCTGTATCAAGAATTTCATTTAGTTCTTTACCATTTTCTTTAGCAGTCGCTTTTACAATTTTTCCATTGATAAAATCAAATCTTATATTTTCGAATATGATGTCATTATATTTCGTTTTCGTATTATAAGTAATGTAACCATTAACACTATTTTTCACTGGGCATGTTGCAACTTCCCCATCTGGTATATTAAATGTACCATAATATTTTTCAACAGGAATTCCTTTTATGCTAAATGTTAAATCTGTTTCAGGTGCTATAATATGTACTTTGTCAGTTTTGCACATTAATTTTTTTAGTGGCTCCATTGCATTTTTCATTTTATTATAATCAACATTGCAAACATTGTAATAGAAATCCTTAAATTCATCTAATGTCATATCGCTTTTCTTGGCAAAATATTCATTTGGATATCTTAAAATACACCATTTTGTATATTTGACTCTTTGTTCTAAATGCACTAAAGCTGTATAGTATTTGTTATAGATTTCTAATTTTTCTTGTGGAACCCCTTCTAAGCTTTTATCAGATGTTGGTGCACTTATTCCTATATATGCCTGCATTTTTTTCATTGTTTCATAATCTTTTTTTCCATATTCTATTATTTCTTCCTTTGTTGCCTTTATTAAAAAATCTTTTAATTCTTTATAATTGATTATATTTAGGTGTGGCTTTGCATTTATTTCTTTAGCTTGCTTTATAATTTCATTTGCAAGTTCTATGCCATCTTCTCCAATTACTTCTACTAATATATTATCATCTTTATTTAAAGAAATAGAATCATGTATAAGATTATGCGCAAGTTTTACATTTCTACTATCCATTTTTCTCACTCCACTTTTTTATTTTATAATAATTATAAATTCTAATTTCACTTTGCATATATTGTAAAACGTTTGTTTTGTTAAGTTTTTTATTAGTATTTTTATATTTTTTCAAAAGAAGCAAAAAGACCGTGAATTCACGGTCTTTTGCTTCTTCTGAAAAGGCTATTTTTTGACCTTTTCACAGCTTTGGTTTCCTACTGTGCAGGAAGTTTTACAAGCCGACTGACAAGAAGTTTGGCACTCCCCACATCCACCTTTTTTCATGGACTCTTTGAAATCTCTCGTAGTTAGTGTCTTAATTCTTTTTCCCATTGTGTAATTCCTCCATGAAGAAATAAAAAATGAATAAGTTATCTATTTTATTATAAAACAAATTTGCTTATTCGTAAAGAGGAAAAACATTTTTTCCATAAAAAAGAAACACCTTTTTCTTTTATATGGTGTTTCTAGTAATTTCTCTTTCTTTTTTTAATAAAACTTTCATTCTATTTTTGGCTTCTATTTTACTCTTATGTTGAAAATCTTTTAATCGATTTGGATTACTATCATAAACTAATTCTATTTCTGGTAAATATCTTTTCTTAGCAAAAACTTTTTTATTAAAAATTAATATTAATTTATTTTTTATTTTATCAAAAATTGTCTCTTCTATTTTTAGTAAAGCAGTATTCTTTTTCTCTGTAAAAACTTTTAAGTTTTCTTCATCTTCTACTACATAATAGTCAGCATATTGTTCCATTTGCATTGTTCTTCCTTCTTCTAATTTTTGACAAATAGCTTCTATTATTTCTAATCTACTAAACTTTTTTGCTTTGTATTCTATTACTTCCTCTGGATTCATTTCATTAATGCCAAATAAACAAAGAAACTTTCCTTGATATGTACAAATTTTATCAAGGTAATTTTTTTGTTCTTCTATATGCGTACCAATTTGTATAATGTCTAATTTTTCAGGGTCAAAATTTTCTATTTCTACTAAATAAGGGCAAACTACCTCTAATAAAACTTTTGACTTTATTTTATCAAATTTTGGACTATTAAATAGTTTATCTTCTAAACAGTTTTCCACATATTTTAAATAAGTACCATCTACTTCTTCTTTTTCTGCTGCATCTTTTAC
>CANRFE010000047.1 GCA_947629805.1 uncultured Clostridia bacterium
TACCAGATTTTATAGAAGAACAAATAATAGAAATAAAAAATACTATATTGCAAGAAGGGTTTTCAGAGGGAATACAAAAAGTTATTTCATCTGCTATAGATTTTGGAAAAAGTGCGTTAGGAATCGTAACAGGCAATTTTGAAAATATTTCACAAGTACAAACAGCCGTAAAAAACGGAGGAATTATTGATGGAGTATCCAATTTAGTAGATACTGTATTAAATAAAACAACAAAAGCAGGAGTCATATCTTATGGTATAGCAAATACCATAAGAAAAGGAAAAAATGTTATTTTAAATAGTATTACGAACAAAATAGAAGAAGAGTTTAATAGCCAATTGGATGCTGCAGAAAAATTAGAAAAATATTCTAAAAATTGGAAAGAATATTATGCATCACACAATTTTGAAGGAATGCAAAAAGAATATGAAAAAATGAGAGAAAAAATGAAAATATTAATTCCAATGGAAAATACATTAAAACAAGTGAGAATAATTGAAAATTTACATACTTTAATAAAAAATAATGGACAAGACTTTCATTTAACAGAGGAACAAAAAAAATTAGCAGATTTATTAATATAGCTTTTCCGTAAGTTTTTTAGTTTTTTTTCTTGCATAATTTTGGAGATTAAAGTATAATACAAAGGAAGAGAAAAAGCAAAGAAAGAGGTAAAAAAATGGAAGAAAAGGAACAAAAAGACGGAAAGATTGTTGCAAGAGACATCGAACAAGAAATGCGAACAGCTTATATCGATTATGCTATGAGTGTTATTGTAGCACGTGCTCTTCCAGATGTTAGGGATGGTTTAAAACCAGTTCATAGAAGAATTTTATATACTATGTATCAAGATGGTTTAACATCCGATAAACCATATAGAAAATCAGCCACAACAGTAGGAGATGTACTTGGTAGGTATCATCCACATGGAGATAGTTCTGTTTATGATGCAATGGTAAGAATGGCACAAGAATTTTCTTTACGCTATCCATTAATTGATGGACATGGAAATTTTGGTTCCATTGATGGAGATGGAGCAGCTGCCTATCGTTATACAGAAGCAAGAATGTCAAAAATTTCAGAAACAATGCTAGAAGATATTGAAAAAAATACAGTTGATTTTATGCCAAATTTTGATGATCGTTTGCAAGAACCAGTAGTATTACCAGCAAGAATCCCTGCTTTACTTGTAAATGGGTCTTCTGGAATTGCTGTAGGAATGGCAACTAATATTCCACCACATAATTTAACAGAAGTTATTAATGGCATTATTAAAATTATAGAAGAAGATGAAGTAACAGATGAAGATTTAATGAGTGTCATTAAGGGTCCAGATTTTCCAACAGAAGGTATTATTTTAGGAAGAGAAGGAATAAAAGAAGCTTATTCTACAGGAAAAGGAAAAATTACTTTGCGAGCAGAAGCAGAAATTGAAGAAATGAGTGGAAATAAACAAAGAATTATTGTAAATTCTTTACCATATCAAGTAAATAAAGCAAAATTAATAGAAACGATTGCTAGTTTAGTTCGTGAAAAAAGAATAGAAGGAATTTCTGAATTAAGAGATGAATCTGATCGTGAGCATAAAGTAAGAGTAGTTATTGAATTAAAAAGAGATGCAAATGCACAAGTAGTATTAAATTTACTATATAAATTTACACAAATGCAAATTACGTTTGGAATTATTATGCTTGCCTTAGTAAATGGAGAACCAAAAATCTTAACCCTAAGACAATGTTTACAATATTATATTGAACATAGAAAAGATGTTATTTTACGTAGAACACAATTTGATTTAGACAAAGCGTTAGCAAGAGCACACATTTTAGAAGGCTTAAAAATTGCTTTAGACAATATAGATGAAGTAATCAATATTATTCGAAATTCTTATGATGATGCAAAGGAAAGATTAATGGAACGTTTTGGGCTTTCCGATATTCAAGCACAATCTATTTTAGATATGAGATTAAAAACATTATCAGGTTTGCAACGTGAAAAAATAGAAGAAGAATACAAACAATTAATGGAATTAATTGCTTACTTAAAAGAAGTACTAAATAGTGAAAAATTAGTATTTGACATTATTAAAGAAGAATTAATTGAAATTCGTGATAAATATGGAGATGAAAGAAAAACAAAAATTGCAGCAGCAGAAGGAGAATTCGAAGTAGAGGATTTAATAAAAGAAGAACAATGTGCGGTTACTTTAACTCATTTTGGTTATATTAAAAGAATGCCAATTGATACTTATAAGAGCCAAAGAAGGGGAGGAAAAGGCATTGTAGGAATGACAACCAAAGAAGATGATTTTGTAAAACAAATTTTTACTGCATCAACACATGATACTATTTTATTTTTTAGCAATAAAGGAAAATTGTATCACTTAAGAGGGTATGAAATTCCAGAAGCAGGAAGAACAGCAAAGGGAACAGCAATAGTTAACTTGCTTCAATTAGATAATGGAGAAAAAATATCGGCCGTTATTCCAATTCAAAACTTTGCTGAAGGAAAATACCTATTAATGGGTACAAAAAACGGATTAATTAAGAAAACTGCACTTTCCGAATACGATTCGAGTAGAAAAACAGGTTTATTAGCTATTACGCTAAAAGATGATGATGAATTAATTGATGTAAGACTTACAGATGGAGAAGATAATGTTGTATTAGTAACCAAAAAAGGAATGAGCATTACCTTTGAAGAAAAAGATGTACGTCCTGTAGGAAGAACAGCACAAGGTGTTATTGGAATGCGTTTAGACGAAGGAGACCAAGTCATTGGAATGGAACCAATTATTGCTAATGCAAACGCAACCTTACTTGCTATTACGGAAAATGGCTTCGGAAAAAGGACGGAATTAGAAGAGTATCGTGTACAAAATAGAGGGGGAAGAGGAGTTATTACTTATAAAATAACGCCAAAAACCGGAAATATTGTAGGTATTCGTATTGCAACAGGAACAGAAGATGCAATGTTGATTACAGATACAGGAACTATTATTAGGCTAAAAGTGGATGAAATTAGTATTCTAGGAAGATCTACACAAGGTGTTACATTAATGAGAACAAATGATGGAGGAAAAGTAGTAAGCATAGAATTAATTACTTCAGAAGAAGAACTAGAAGAAGAATAAAAAATAAAATAGAGTTCATTTGAATTTGAACTCTATTTTTATTTTTTTAGGATTTTATGGAGAAACGGATGTCATCTCCAAAAAAATGACAAATATGATAATGTCCAACAAAGCGAGAAACAATTCTTTCATCATAAGTCGCAAATAAATTATCTAAACTTAAATTCGTAGAAATAATAGTTTTTGTTACTTTATTACTATTTAATAGGCGAGTATTGATAATATTAAATAATTCAGAAAATTTCATATTATTAATACATTCTGTTCCTAAATCATCAATAATTAACAAATCTACATTTAATAAGGAATCGTAAATATCTTTTGAAGAATTGTCTTTTCCAAAACGATAATCCATTATAGTATCTAACATAACAGGAGCAGTTTGATAAAGTACGGTTTTTCCTTGTTTTAATAATTCCTTTGCAATACAACTAGATAAAAAAGATTTTCCAAGGCCGGTGTTTCCTGTAAATAAAAGATTTTTTTTCTCAGGATTATCAAATTCTTCTATAAAAGTATGGGCTAGTTTATAAATAAATTCCATATTTTTTCTAGGAGATATATTAGAATGATATTTTTCTTCGTTTACTTCATTGGAATAGTAGGAAAAAGAAAAATGTTCAAAATTTTCTTTTTCTAAATTAGATAAATTGGATTTATTGTATTCTAAATTAAATAATTTTTGTTTCAAACAGTGACACATTACACATTCATAAGAATTTGTAATATATCCTGTATCTTTACAATCTTCGCATTCGTAATGAGGTTTTAAGTAAGATTCCTCTTTTCCAATAGAAGAAAGAATAGATTGTTTTTCTTTTTTTAAAGAATTTATTTTTTTATTTAATTCTGGTAATAAAGAACGATCTTTGCAAGTTAATATTTTTTTAGAAACAGAAATAGCTTCTTTACTAATTTCATCCTCTATTTTTTGTAATTGGGGATGCATTTGGTAAAGGTCATTTTTTCGTTTTTCTGCTGCATAAATAGCTTGCATTCTCTTTTTTTCATATTCCGATAATAACATTTTTAAATGAGAAGAATTCATGAAAACTCCTTATAAATAAAAAGTGTTAATAAACTATCTAAATTATCATATTTCCTTTGTTCATAATTTTGATATCCAGTCTTTTTTTCTAATTCCTTAGTATCTTTTTTCTTTTGTTTTAAATGTAACAAGAAGTTTTGTATTTCATTTACAGTTTTCAATCCTCTATCATGCCAATCCGTTAATAATTTATCTAAATAGTCAAAATTAGGATTGGCTTTCGAAGTAGTTTTCCTTAAGGCAATTTCTATAATATCAAAAGAGAAGTTATAATCCATAGACCATTTTTCTACATAAGCTTGTTCATATTGTGTTAAAGCTCTTGTATAACCGAGTTTTTTACAAATGGCTTTATATAAGGTATTTAATTTTTCTTGTTTCTCATAATAACGGTCCAAATCATTAAATGTTTGGATATGATTTTGATGCCAAGCATCTGCTACCGTTTGTATATAATTACGATGTAGAGCAGAACGATTAAAACAATAGCGAAATAAAGCAATCATAACTTCTTCATCAAAATTATATTTTTTAAACCACAAATCAATATCACTATACCAAGAAGGAGACATAATTCCTTGAAAAAATTCATTATTAATATTTTCAATTGCTTTTGCGCGATATTGATTTTTAGCAGTTTCCATTAAAGCATCTGTAGATAAAGATACTTTTGGTTTATATAATTTATGTAATTCTATTTCTTGCAAATTATTCATTACATATCCCGTACTTTTTTTCGTAATTACTTGAAGGTCTTCCCAATATTTAATAGCATCTTGAATGACCTTAAAGTCTAACTCTAATTTTTTGGATAAATCATTAATTTTGATATCTTTTCCATATTTAGATAAGAAAATCATGTATAAATATACTTTAATAAAATTACCATTGGTTTGTGATAAATATTCGGTAAAAAAGATATCTGGTAATTCAGTATTAGAAAATAATAAGGGGGAATCGTTTTGTTCTAGTTTCATCATCATTCTCCTTTCTAAATAAGTTTGCCAAAATTATATCATGCCAAGAATAAAAAAACAAGTTTTAATCTTTTTTATATAAATAAATTTTATGACTTTTCCAAAAAACAAATAAATAGTAAAAAACATATAAAATATTTTCCTGTTGAAAACCAAATAAAGAAAAAAGAAAAATAGGAAAACAAATTATAATAAAGAAAATAATTTTTATCAATAAATCTGTAATAAATAATTTATTAAAAAGAAAAACGATACCCCATAACGTGAAATTAAATAAAGCAGTGGGATAATCTAATAAACCCAAAAGTTTAGTTTGAAAACGATAATTTTGAGGAAAAATAAATTTCATAAAAAATCCTTTCTTTTTATTTACGATTTTATTCGATTAGCAATTCCACTGAAATTAACAGAAATATCCGTGGTAATTCCTCCTATTAATTCTTTTACATAAGAATTAGCTTTAGATAAAGTATAAATACCACCAATATATAAAAATTTCGAAAATAAATCCTGCGAATCAAATTCTAAAGAAAAAATAATGAGTAAAATAAGGCTCACAAAAGATTGCATTAATAAAAGTCCTAAGAAAGAACGAAACCAAGATTTAAAAAACCAGGAAGTAGAATGATTAATTAAAGTTAAAAAAGAAAAAGGAGTAATTAAAATAAATACTTTTAATAAAATATAACGCAAAGAATAAGAAAAAATTAAATTAAATAGACCAAAAGAAATAAAACTTTTCATGAATCCATCTACAGAAAAAATATTAAAAGAAGATTCTTCTACAGGAATAATGGAATTTAATTCTATTAATAAATTCGAAAAAGAAATATCTGTACCAAAAATATTTTTTCCAATTTCACAAATAGAAGAAGAAATTAAATCATTTAAGGAAATGATTTTTTCACAAATAAAATAAGAATTATTAATGCAAATTCCAAAAATAATTAATTTAAAAATAAATTGATAAGGTTTTTCAATTTCTAAATAGGAAAAGTGAGAAAATAATAATTTAAAACAATAATAAAGAGAAAAACCAATTAATAAAGAATTAGCAATTACTAATAAACTTTTTGAAAGAGAATTTCCTAATAAATTTTCTAAAAAAGATTCTTTTAAAATATCTGGTTTAATAAAAAATAATTTATCTAAAATAAAATATAAATGATTATCTATAGAAGAGAATAGATTATGAAAAATAGAATTGATGGTATCTATAATCGTTTGTGTAATATTGGTTTGGTAAGTATCCAAAAAAATCTCCTTTCTAAGACAAGAAAACCTAACGGCTTAAGGAAAAAGAAAGAATCGCATAAAAACGAAAAAAAGTAAACATAATGAAATATTTGGAAGAGAAAAAGGAAAAAATAAGCAAAGAAAAAATAGAAAAAAATCAAAAAGACAAAGAATAAATTATGCAATTAAAGATTTAATAGCAGACAAAATTAAATTAATTGCTAAAATAAATCCATAAGAAAATAAACTACCATTGATTAATTTTTTTCCTGTTCGAATTTTTTCTTCGTCACCAAAGCTAAATTTTTTCATAAAAGCTCCTGTTGCCACGGCAACTGCAGCAGCAGGAGTAGATAATTTTACAAGCCATTCTTGAATAGATTCAAAGGCTTTATTTAATTTTGTTACTAATTCTGGTTCTCCCCAAGCAGCAAAACAAGAAGTAGAAAAAAGAACTAAAAAATATAGTGTAAGTAAAATAAAAATAAAATAATGTTTTTTCATAAAAACCTCCTAAAAATAATAGAAATAAAAAATTAAAATTTCTTAAAATAGGGAAATAAATTAATTTTTTGTGGTGGTAATATTTTATTTCCATCAGATAAAAAACATAAACAAGAAAATGTTTCTAACTTTTGTGTAAAAAAATTTGTATCAAAAATATAGTCTGTTTGAAAATAGGAATTAAAAGATTCCGAAAGACTAGAGTTTTTAGATTGAAAAAGGTGAAATAAATAATTAAAATTTGTTTCTTTTGCATTTTCAGAAATCGTTTTAGAAACTTTTTCTTTTTCTTCCTTTCCAATTTGCTTTTGTGCATCTTCAATAGTAAACATATCGTCTGTACGGAACCAAAGTTTATTGACCAGATTTTGAACAATTACTTTCACAGAAGAAGAATTATTTAGAGTATTTAATAAAGAAGTATAACTTTGCGTTGCAACAATATTAATACATTTTGCCTCTCTGCTTTGGCTAAAAAAGGAAGCATCCGATAAAGTAACATATTCATGATATTCATCACTAATAAAACAAACACTTCTTTCTTGCTCAAGATGAGAACAATTAGATAGGCGATTCAATACTTCTGTTTGAAAATCTAATTTTAAATAAGCAGCTATTGTTTTGGCCAAATTTTTATATTCTGCAATATTTAAATTCAAAACAACAATTTTTCCCTTTTTTAATACATCAGAAAAACCTTGAAAATTAATTTCGCTTTGAGCAGGGCAAAATACTTTTTTTACTTGATAATCGGAAAGAAATAAATTCGTAATACGAGTTACTTCAGATTTTAGAATAGATTTGGTTCTTTCATCTAAAATAGCATATTCTTTTTCAAAAAAATTTAATGCGGACAATAAATGATAAGTATCTTCTTGGGAAAAATGATTTTGTAAAAACAAATTTCTTAAAATTTGAATTTTTTCTTCATAATAATGAGGAAAAACCACCAAATTATGTAACTCTTCAAAAGTAACATAATTATTATTATATAATCTACAAAGTTTAATACATTCACTTAAAATTTGTTCTACTTTGTCAAGCCAAAAAGATTCTGTATTATTGGGAGAAAATAATAATAAAATGGTTTTGAGACGATTAGCTAAAACAGAAGCTTTTAAATGTGGTTTGTGTAACGGATTATATTTAATATGACCACTTAAATCTAAAATAATTAAATCTTCATGTCTTTGGCATAGGGTAGCATATTCTTTTACTTGTAAATAATAATTTCCTTTTACATCTAAAATAAGCATACCTAATTTTTCTTTTGTGACATTACTTTTATATTCCATTAATTGTTTCGTAAAAGGGTACATAGCAGAAGAAGTTTTTCCTGTGCCAATCGTTCCTGTAATTAAAATATTTTGATACAAACTTTTTTCTGGAATCCTAACGGGAGTATTTTTCTTATCCGTACCAATGCATAATGAAAAATTTGTTAAAGAAGAAGGATAAGATTTATTTTTTGTATTTTTTTGTGTAGAATTTTTTAAGAAAATTTTTTTGGAAAGGGAAAAAGACAAAATAAATTCAGAAAAAAAACAACAGAAAATAGAAGAAATTTTAATAATGTTCCATAAAAAAGGTTGCTCTTTACAAAGATTAAAAGGATGAATAGCAAAAGAAAAAATAACTATGTCTGCTACATAAACAGGCTTAAAAATAGACCAGTACAGAAAAAATAAGAAAAAACTTAGAAGAAAAGAAAATAAAATACGTTTGAAAAATGTCATTTTGTATTCCAATCTTTTTGTTTTTTGTACAATTTAAAACCCTGTCTATTTTGGAAAAAATATGCTTCAAAAAAAGTATAAATAGAATAAAAAGTAATAAAAAAATGAATAATAAAAAATAAGAAAAATAAATTTGTTAAAGTAGTAATAAGCACCACACTCCTTTGTAGATGACATAATACAATATTTTTCATAAAATGTCTATACTTTTTTTGAAAAATGTGGTAAAATGACAAAGGTTCTAATTTTGTAACCAAATTTGACAAAGGCACAAAAAGTTTTTAAGGAAAAGAAAGGAAGGAAAGAAAAATGAAGTTTGATAAAAATACAAAAATAGGAGAAATTTTAGAAGTTGCACCAGAAAAGGCAGAAATGTTATTACAAGCAGGAATGCATTGTTTAGGTTGTCCTGCTTCTCAAGAAGAGACATTAGAAGAAGCATGTAGTGTGCATGGAATTGACGTAGAAGAATTAATAGAAAAATTAAATGCAGAATAAAAGACAAACACAAAAAAATCACAAAAAAGTAACAAATTTTTCAAAAATTGATTGACAAATTAAGAAATATATAGTAAACTATAGAAGCAGTCGCAATTTATGCGACTTTACTTGGGTCATTAGCTCAGGTGGTAGAGCACTTGACTTTTAATCAAGTTGTCCGCGGTTCGAATCCGCGATGGCTCACCAATACCAAGGGTTTA
>CANRFE010000048.1 GCA_947629805.1 uncultured Clostridia bacterium
ATGTTAGCCAAAATTCCAACGAAAACTTCGGTTAGTAAAATAAAAGAAGAAAAACAGCAAGAAGCAATACAAGAGTTAGATTTCATGGAAGTACTTGGAAAAAAAGAAAATTCTATGTATGTTCCGAAGTTTGTAGAAAAACAAACAAAAGCCATTTCCAATAGTAGAAAAGGTACTTTGGTGCATTTGTGTTTACAAAAATTAGATGCAACAAAAGAATATACCACACAAGAATTACAAAATTTGATACAAGAATTGGTAGAAAAAGAAATCATTTTACCAGAGGAAGCAGAAGCAATTCCAATAGTAGCACTAGAAAAATATTTAAAATCTGCCATAGCAAAAGAATTAAAAGAAGCTAAAGAAATACATAAAGAGGAACCATTTTATATGCAACTGCCAGCAAATAGATTAAAAGCAGACTATCCAGAAAAGGAAACGATTTTATTACAAGGAATGATAGACTTATACTACATAAATAAAAACGATGAATTAATTTTGGTGGACTATAAAACAGACTATGTAGAAAAAGGCGAAGAGCAAAAATTAATACAAAAATATGAAGAACAAGTAAAATTATACAAAGAGGCATTAGAAAAGGCACTACAACGAAAGGTAGACAAAGTTATTCTGTATTCTACGTGGCTGGGAGAAATTAGTATAAAAATGTGAAGAAATACTTGAAAACAAATATACTTTGGTATAAAATAACAGTGTTAAAACAATAATAAGCATAGAGAAAAAGAAAATATCTCTATGAAAAAGGAGGAAAAGAAAAATGAGTGTAAGAATAGGAATTAATGGTTTTGGAAGAATAGGAAATTTAGCTTTCCAAGCAGCTTTAAACAAGAAAGAGGTAGAGGTAGTTGCCATCAACGATCCATTTATTAGTGCAGACTATATGGCTTATATGGTAAAATATGATACCGTGCATGGAAAATTTGAAGGAGAAGTTTCAAGTAAAGAAAATACTTTAATAGTAAATGGAAAAGAAATACAAGTTTATAATGAAATGGATCCAAGTAACATTCCTTGGGGAGCAAATGGAGTAGATTATGTATTAGAATGTTCTGGGGTATTTACTACCATGGAAAAGGCAGAAGCACACTTAAAAGCAGGAGCAAAAAAAGTCATTATTAGTGCACCTTCCAAAGATGCTCCTATGTTTGTTATGGGAGTAAACCACACCTCTTATGATCCAAGCATGCATATTGTATCGAATGCTTCTTGTACTACAAACTGCTTAGCACCTTTAGCAAAAGTAATAAATGATCATTTTGGTATTGTAGAAGGGTTAATGACAACGGTTCATTCTACTACTGCAACGCAAAAAACAGTAGACGGTGCTTCCAAAAAGGATTGGAGAGGAGGACGTGCTGCATCTGCTAACATTATTCCATCTTCTACAGGAGCTGCCAAAGCCGTAGGAAAAGTAATACCAGAATTAAATGGAAAATTAACAGGTATGGCATTTCGTGTACCAACAGTGGATGTTTCTGTAGTAGATTTAACTTGTAATTTAGCAAAACCTACCACCATGGAAGAAATTTGCAAAGTAATGAAAGAAGCATCAGAAAAAGAAATGAAAGGAATTGTAGAATATACGGAAGATGCCGTTGTATCTTCTGATTTTATAGGAGATGAACATACTTCTATCTTTGATGCAACAGCAGGTATTCAATTAACCGATACCTTTGTAAAATTAATAGCTTGGTATGACAACGAATGGGGGTATTCAAATAAATTAGTAGACTTAGCTATTTATATTGCTTCAAGAAGTTAAAATAGGAGGTAAGTATGAATAAAAAAACGATTCGAGATATAGATTTAAAAGGAAAAAAGGTATTTGTACGTTGTGATTTTAATGTACCATTAGATGAACACCAAAATATTACCGATAATCGAAGAATTGTAGGAGCATTGCCTACTATTCAATATCTTCTAGAACAAAACTGTAAAATTATATTAGCATCGCATTTAGGAAGACCAAAGGGAGAATATAAAAAAGAATTTTCTTTAGAGCCTGTTGCAAAAGAGCTATCTAAATTATTAGGAAAAGAAGTAAAATTAGCAAAAGACGTAACAGGGGAATCTGCTCAATCTTGCATACAAAATATGAAAGAACAAGAAATTGTTTTATTAGAAAATGTTCGTTTTGATGCAAGAGAAGAAAAAAATGACGAAAGTTTGTCTAAAGAATTTGCTAATATGGCAGAAGTATTTGTAAACGATGCTTTTGGAACGGCACATAGAGCACATAGTTCTACAGCAGGAATTGCAAACTACCTACCAGCAGTATCTGGCTTTTTAATTGAAAAAGAATTAAATTTCTTAGGAAATACATTGGAAAATCCAAGAAGACCATTTGTTGCTATTTTAGGAGGAAAAAAAGTATCCGATAAAATAGGAGTAATAGATCGTTTATTAGAAAAAGTAGATACGCTTATGATTGGAGGAGGAATGGCTTATACTTTCTTTTATGCAATGGGTTACCATGTAGGAAATTCAATTTGTGAAACAGATAAAGTAGATTTAGCACAAGCGTTATTAAAAAAGGCAAAAGAAAAAGGAGTCCATTTCTTACTTCCTGTAGATAATGTTATAGCAGATGAATTTAGTCCAGAGGCAAACAGCAAAGTAATAGATTCGGATGAAATTCCAGATGGTTGGGAAGGTTTAGATATTGGTCCAAAAACAGTAGCGCTATTTCAACAAGAATTGCAAAAAGCAAAAACGGTTATTTGGAATGGTCCATTAGGGTTATCAGAATACGAAAAATTTGCAAATGGAACAAGAGAAATTGCAAAAACTTTAGCAAGTTTGGAAGACTGTACTACCGTTATTGGAGGAGGAGATTCTGCAGCAGCTATTGAAAAACTAGGTTTATCCGATAAAATGACACACATTTCTACAGGAGGAGGAGCTTCTTTAGAGTTTTTAGAAGGAAAGAAATTACCAGGAATTGAATGTTTGTTAGAAAAATAGAATCGGTAAAAGCGGTGGAAAAATGGAAATTATAATTGGAAAAACAAGTGGATTTTGTTATGGTGTAAAAAATGCAGTAGAAAAAACCAAACAAGAATTAGAAAAAACACAGGAAAAAATGTATTGCTTAGGTGAACTAGTGCATAACCCAGAAGTAGTAGAAGAATTAAAACAAAAGGGGTTAACGTTTATAGAAGACATAGAAGAGGCAAAAGGCAAAACCATTATTAGAGCACATGGTATACCAAAAGAAACGTATCAAAGGGCAAAAGAAAAAAATCTAACATTAATAGATTTAACTTGCCCTACGGTACTTAAAATTCATGAAATGGTACAACAATATGCCAAAAAAGGATATTACCTATTTCTTATTGGAAAAAAGGGACATCCAGAAATGGTTGGAACTTATAGCTATGCTGGAAAAAATGCAACTATTCTAGAAAAGGAAGAAGAAATAGAAGAAGCCATACAAAAATGGGAACAAACAAAATTACCTCATATTTGCATTCTTTCCCAAACTACTTATGATTTAGCAACTTTTGAAAGAATCGTTCATAGCATAAAAGAAAAGCTAGGAAATAAGGCAGAAATAGAAGTAAAAAATACCATTTGTTTAGCAACAGAACAAAGACAAAAAGAAACAGAAGAGCTAGCAAAAAAAGTAGATGCTATGCTCATTATTGGAGGAAAAAACAGTTCCAATACAAATAAACTATATGAAATAGCTAAAAAAAGCTGTTCCACTGTTTTATTTGTGCAAAACCAACAAGAACTACAAGTAGAAAAATTAAAAGGAAAAGAAAAAATTGGTATCATAGCAGGTGCCTCTACACCACAAAAAAGTATAGACGAAATTATTTCTTTATTAGAAAAGGAGAAAACATGCGAAAAAAAGTAATTGCAGGAAACTGGAAAATGAATATGCTTCCTAACGAAGCCATGAATTTTATTCATCAATTAGCATGCAATACAAAACAAGCAGAATGTGATATTATATTGTGTGTTCCTTATACCGATTTGTTTTACAGTTTACTTACTGCACAAAATACAAATCTTAAAATTGGAGCACAAAATATGCATTGGGAAGAAAGCGGAGCCTATACGGGAGAAATTTCTCCACAAATGTTAGCGTGTGTTCACGTAGAATATGTTATTCTTGGGCATTCCGAAAGAAGACAATATTTTGCCGAAACAGATGAAACGGTGAATAAAAAATTAAAAGCAGCTTTGCAACATCATTTGCTTCCTATTCTTTGTGTAGGAGAAACTTTAGAACAAAGAGAATTAGGACTCCAAGAAGAAGTCATTACACAACAAATAGAATTAGCTTTAGAAGGCTTAAGCAAAGAGCAAGTAGAAAAAATCATTGTGGCGTATGAACCAATTTGGGCAATTCGGCACAGGAAAAGTAGCAACCAAAGAAGATGCCAACGAAGCAATAAAACAAATTCGAAAGAAAATTGCTTCTTTATATACAGAAGAAACTAGCCAAAATGTAACACTTCTATATGGAGGAAGTGTGAATGGGCAAAATGCAAAAGAATTATTTTCTACTTCTGATATAGACGGCGCTCTGGTAGGAGGAGCAAGCTTAAGGGTAGAAGAGTTTGAAAAAATTATCCATGCAATAGAAACGAAAAAATAGACAGAAAAACATAGAAAGAAAGAGGTAAAAACAAAATGAAAAACAAACTAACCATGCTAATGATTTTAGATGGATTCGGAGAAAATGAAAAGGAAAAAGCAAATGCAGTAAAATTAGCAAATACTCCTAATATTGATAAACTAATGAAAACTTGTCCAACCACTCATATTTTTACAAGTGGCCTAAATGTAGGACTTCCAGATGGACAAATGGGAAATTCAGAAGTAGGTCATACAAATATTGGAGCAGGGAGAATTGTTTACCAAGAATTAACAAGAATTACAAAATCCATTGAAGAAGGAGATTTTTTTAGTAACAAAGAATTTGTAAAAGCAATTGAAAATTGTAAAAAACAGCATTCCAAACTACATATTATGGGCTTGTTATCGGATGGAGGAGTGCATAGCCATATTCGCCACTTATTTGCACTTTTAGAACTTGCTAAAAGAAAAGATTTTGAAGATGTTTATGTACATTGTTTTATGGATGGAAGAGATACTCCCCCTACTTCTGGAGAAGGCTACATTGCAGAATTAGAAGAAAAAATGAAAGAAAAAGGAGTAGGAAAAATTGCTACTATTTCAGGAAGATTTTATGCAATGGACAGAGATAAAAGATGGCAAAGAATTCAGAAAGCCTATGAAGCTTTAGTAAATGGAGAGGGAAATAAAGCAACATCAAGTATTTCGGCTATAGAAAGTTCTTACCAAAAAGAAGTATTTGACGAATTTATAGAACCAACTGTCATTGTAAATAATGATGTACCTGTTGCAACCATTGGAAAGAACGATTCTGTTATTTTCTTTAATTTTAGACCAGATAGAGCAAGAGAAATTACAAGAACTTTAGTAGACCCAGAATTTAAGGAGTTTGCGGTAAAAAAAGATTTAAATTTATATTATGTATGCATGACTAGTTATGATGAAACTATGCCAAATGTAAAAATTGCATTTCAAAAAGAAGAACTAACCAATACATTTGGAGAATATATTGCAAAACAAGGCTTAAAACAATTAAGAATTGCAGAAACAGAAAAATACGCACATGTTACCTTTTTCTTTAATGGAGGAGAAGAAAAGCAATACGAAGGAGAAGATAGAATTTTAGTTCCATCTCCTAAGGTAGAAACGTATGATTTACAACCAGAAATGAGTGCTTATGAAGTAACAGAAAAAGTGGTAGATGCGATTCGTTCGCAAAATTATGATTGTATTATCTTAAACTATGCAAACCCAGACATGGTAGGACACACAGGAAGTTTAGAAGCAGCTATTAAAGCAATTGAAGCAGTAGACGAATGTGTAGGAAAAGTAGTAGAAGCGGTAGAAAAACAAAATGGAGTGCTTCTTATTACAGCAGACCATGGAAATGCAGAGCAAATGATTGATTATAAAACAGGAGAACCACACACAGCACACACCACCAATCCGGTACCACTTATATTAGTAGGAATGGATCAGGTAAAATTAAAACAGGGAAAATTAGCTGACTTAGCACCAACCATGCTTGCTATTATGGGACTTGAAAAGCCACAAGAAATGACAGGAGAAAGTTTAATTCTAAAATAAAAAGAAAAACAGCAAAGGTTCTTTGTTTTCAAAAAAATCTTTGCTGTTTTATCCAATAAAAAAGAGGAAAAGAAATGTTAAATGGAGCAAAATTGAAAAGTATTTATGCCAAAATACAAACGCAATTGTTTTATATGATACCAGAAAAATGGGATAGAATTTACTTATATGCGGCTGTAGTGGAAAAAATGAATCATTTGGAAACAGGAGAAATGTTTTTTTATTATTACCCAAAGGGGTTATTAAAGAAAAATCCAGTTAATGTGTATGAAGTACCAGCCAAATTCAATGTAGATGAAAATGCTTATATGAAATTAGTAAATCAACTCTATGACACAATTCAGCTTTTAAGAAAAGAATTTGAAAAAGCAGAAGAAAGAGTATGGACGAACCTTACCATTTCGATTGTTAACTTGAAGTTTCAAATTGAATATAATTATGAAGATTTACAAAAGTCTCCCTATACGAACGAAGAAAGACATATTATATGGCAATATAAGTACTTAGATTATCCTATGGAAAAGCTTTCGAAAAAAGAACGAAAGGTTATAGAAAACTATTTGTTACAAGAGCAATTTGAAAATAAAGAAACAAAAAATCATACGGAAAACATGTATCCTAAAAATATACATAATATAGTAGAATATAATCAAGAGCAGGTTGCTTATGCACTACCACAAAACAAAAAAAGAGAAGAGAAGGAGCCGGAAGTAGTACCAGAAGAAAAGAAATTAGATAAATATGAATTATATAAAAGGCAAAAAGAGGCAGAAAAACACCGTGAAATTTTCAATTCTTTAGAAATACAAGAAAAAATAAAGAAAAACCAAATATTAAATTTTTGAAACCTAAATGAAAAAGATGGCATTTAGGTTTTTTTATTGTCTAAAAACGACAAAAAGTATGTTTTTTCTCTTGCAAGTTTTCTTTTAACGTTATATAATAATAAAGTCTAAACAAAAGACATACATATAGAAAGAAAGCCAACTTTGAAAGGAGAAAATAGAAATGATTTATTCAAAAGAAGTAGAAGAAATGTGCAAAGTAGCAAAAGGAGTAGACCATGGACCAGCACCTATTCCAGAAGAAGGAAAATGGGTAAAAGCAAAAGAAATTAAAGATATTTCAGGCCTAACACATGGAATTGGATGGTGTGCACCACAACAAGGCGCATGTAAATTAACCTTAAATGTAAAAGAAGGAGTAATACAAGAAGCATTAGTAGAAACCATTGGATGTTCTGGTATGACACATTCTGCTGCTATGGCGGGAGAAATTTTAGTAGGAAAAACAATTTTAGAAGCATTAAATACAGATTTAGTATGTGATGCTATCAACACGGCAATGAGAGAATTATTTTTACAAATTGTATATGGTAGAACGCAATCCGCCTTTTCAGAAAATGGACTTCCTATTGGAGCAGGAATGGAAGACTTAGGAAAAGGGCATAGAAGTCAAACTGGTACCATTTATTCTACCTTAGAAAAAGGACCAAGATACCTAGAGCTTGCAGAAGGATACATTGTAGAAATTGGGCTAGATAAAGAAGATCAAATTATTGGTTACAAATATGTCAATTTAGGAAAAATGATGGATAACATCAAAGCAGGCATGGAACCACAACAAGCAATTGAAAAAGCTTCTGGAACGTATGGTAGATTTGACGAAGCAGTAAAGAAAATAGATCCAAGAAAAGAATAAAAATGTAGGAGGGAAGAATAATGGCACTATTTGAAAGTTATGAAAGAAGAATAGAACAAATAAAACCAGTCATGGAAAAATACGGAATCAAAGATTTCGACGATGCATTAAATATATGCAAAGAAAAAGGATTCAATCCTTATGAAATTACAAGAGGAGTGCAAACCATTTGTTTTGAAAATGCATGTTGGGCTTATACTTTAGGCGCAGCAATAGCAATTAAAAAAGGTTGCGTAAAAGCTGCCGACGCTGCAAAAGCAATTGGAGAAGGTTTACAAACATTTTGTATTCCAGGCTCTGTTGCAGACGATAGAAAAGTAGGACTAGGACATGGAAATTTAGCTTCTATGTTATTATCCGAAGATACGAAATGTTTTGCTTTCTTAGCAGGGCATGAAAGTTTTGCCGCAGCAGAAGGAGCTATTGGAATTGCAAAATCTGCAAACAAAGTAAGGAAACAACCTTTACGAGTTATTTTAAATGGGCTAGGAAAAGATGCTGCACAAGTCATTTCTAGAATTAATGGTTTTACTTATGTAAAAACAGATTTTGACTTCTTTAGCGGAAAAGTAAACGTAATAGAAGAAATTGCTTATTCAGACGGAGAAAGAAGTAAGGTAAAATGCTATGGCGCAAACGATGTTAGAGAAGGGGTAGCCATTATGTGGTTAGAAGATGTAGATGTTTCTATTACGGGCAACTCTACCAACCCAACCAGATTCCAACACCCAGTTGCAGGTACTTATAAAAAAGAAAGAATCGAAGCAGGCAAAAAATATTTCTCTGTTGCTTCTGGTGGAGGAACAGGAAGAACGCTTCATCCAGACAATATGGCAGCAGGACCAGCTTCTTATGGTATGACCGACACAATGGGAAGAATGCACTCAGATGCGCAATTTGCAGGAAGTTCTTCAGTTCCTGCACATGTTGAAATGATGGGATTAATAGGAATGGGAAATAACCCAATGGTAGGAGCAACCGTAGCAATAGCAGTAGCAGTAGAAGAAGCTATGAAGGCATAGAGAAAAAAGAAAAAGCGTAGAATAAGAGCGATAAAAGCTTCCTATTCTATGCCTTTTTTTGGTTTAAAAAGTGGAGAAGTTTTCATTTCGAATGATAAAAAATGCTTGACGAAGAAGTAAGAAAATAGTAAAATGAAAATGCAAAAGTAATAACTTATGAACATAATATTGGTGTAAAAAGGAAAGCAGGAGGAAAACTAAACAAAGGAGGATAAAAAAATTGAAAGAAGAAAAACAAAAGATAGAAAAGGAAGCAAATAGAAATCAAGGTATTACTTTAGTTGCCTTAATTATTACAATTATTATTTTAATTATTTTGGCAGGAATTAGTATTAATTTCGTATTAGGAGAAAACGGACTCTTTGGAAGAGCATTGCAGGCACGAGAGGATTATGCA
>CANRFE010000049.1 GCA_947629805.1 uncultured Clostridia bacterium
CAAACCACAAAATTTACAATTTTTGTATGAAGGACACAAAGTAAGGAATATAAAGGAATTAGAACCATATTTAACAGGAACAATAGAAGCCAATAGTGCACAAAAAGTAAAAACGATGACCATTCACTGGATATGGCCTTATGAAACAGGAAACACAGAAGAGGAAAAACAAGCGAATAATGCAAAAGATACACAAGATGCAAAAAATGCAGAACAATATCAGTTTACTATTCAAATTACAGGAACACAAGTAGAAATCACAGAATAAGGAAGAAAACAATGAAAAAAATACAAAAAATACTGTTTCTTCTATGTTTTATCCTTTTTCTATTGATTTTGAAGAAAAAAGAAAAAACCCCTTTGGTAGCTTACTTTCCTTTATCCATTTTTCAAATACAGTCAGGAAGTATGATGCCAGAAATACAAGAAAAGGAAATCGTTATTTTATGGAAAAAAGCATCTTATCAACCACAGGATATTATTACGTATGTAACACAAGACCACTATTTTGTAACTCATAGAATTGTAAAAACAACAAAAGAGGGGTATGTTACCAAAGGGGATTGGAATAACATAGAAGATAAAGAAATAGTAAAAATAGAGCAAATCCAAGGAAAAGTAATAGTACATTCAAAATTATTAGGAAAGGTATATCAATATCGTTTTTATTTATTTTGTATTTTTCTATTCTTATGGATTACGTAAAAGGAGGAAAGATGCTACAAAAAAGAAAAAGGAATTCTTTTGCAACACAACAGAAGAAAGAAAAGAAAAAAACAAAAAGGCTCTTATTTCTTCTTATTTTTCTTATTTTGCTTGGCATGTTAGTAGGAGTAAGTTTAGCAAAATGTGAAGTACAAATACAAGGACAAGCATTTGCTAATATTGCAAAACCAATTTTGGAAATTCGAAAAGAGCAAAGTCTTTTCATTACAGCACAATCTCCTCGTGCAGTTTATGAATTCGAAATAAGAAATTATCAAGAAGAAGAAGTAAATCAGGTAGAAATGGAGTATTATCTTGAAATCGTAACGCCCAAAAATGAAGCCATTCATTTTACTCTTTATCAAGGAGAAACGCAAATACCTTTAGTAGAAAATAAAACAGAAAAAATAAAGCTTGAAAAAGAGGAAAAACAAATCCATTCTTATCGTTTAGAAATTCATTATGACCAAACAAAGCAAAATACACAACAAGACATCGTACAAAATGTGGAAATTAAAATTCATTCTATACAAAAAGCATAGAAACGAGGTGAAATATGAGAAAAACGGTAATTTCTTTTTGCTGTCTTATTCTATTTAGTACAATTTTTAGCTATAAAGTATGGGCTAAATATGAAATAGAACAGACTTATTTGGTAGCAAAAATTCAAATAGATCAGACAAAGCCAATAGTAAAAGTAAGTTATTCTACAAAAACAGAAACCACACAAGAAGTAGAAGTAGAGATTACCACCAATGAAAAAATACAAAAAGTAGAAGGGTGGACTTTAGAAGAGAATCAAAAGACATTAAGAAAAAGCTACATAGAAAATCAAAAAGAGGAGGTAAAAATTCAAGATTTAGCAGGAAATATCACAATAGTGGAAATTCAAGTTGAAAATATAAAGAAAAATTCCTAAATGAAAAGAGAAAGTAGAAAATTATTGACAGTGGAAAGAAAATAAAGATATAATAAAAGCAATAAAATGGGGAATAAATAAACAATAAAGAGAGGGAAAAAAGATGGTAACACAACTTGTTATTTTGCTAATCTTAATTATAGGAAATGCTTATTTTGCAGCCTCAGAAATTGCTTTTATTTCATTAAATGATGCCAAAATAGAAAAACAGGCAAAAGAGGGAAATAAAAAAGCAAAACAAATTGAAAAAATGTTAAAAAATCCAAGTAAATTTTTAGCAACCATTCAAATTGGAATTACTTTAGCAGGCTTTTTATCGAGTGCTTTTGCCGCTGATACTTTTGCTGATTATGTAACTCCTGCATTACATGCTTTATTTCCAATTTTATCTGTGGAAATATTACGAGGAATTTCAATTATTCTTATTACCATTCTCTTATCTTTTTTTACTTTAGTATTAGGAGAGTTAGTTCCTAAAAGACTAGCAATGAAATATGACGAAAAAATTGCTTTTGGTACCATTGGAATGATTCGTTTTATTTCTGTTTTAACCGCACCCTTTGTAAAAATTTTAACTTTTGTAACTAATGTGATTTCTAAATTATTTGGAATATCTGAAAATGAAGAAGAAATTGTTACAGAAGAAGAAATTAAAATGATGATTGATGAGGGAGAAGAGAAAGGTACAATTGAAGAAGAAGAAAAGGAAATGTTGCATAATATTTTTGAATTTAACGATATTACAGTTTCCGAAGTAATGACACATCGAACAGATATGTATGCCATTGAAATCAATTCCAATATAGAAGATATTATCCAAGAATTGGATGCTTATAAATATAGTAGAATTCCAGTTTATGAAGAAACAATTGATGATATAAAAGGAATTTTATTTCTCAAAGATTTATTAAAATATTTGCCTTCAAAAAAAGCAGTAAAAATAAAAAATATTATGAGAGAAGCCTACTTTGTCTCAGAAAACAAACCAATTAATGCATTATTTAAAGACTTACAAAAAAAGAAATTACAAATGGCAGTAGTCATTGATGAATATGGTGGAACAGCAGGAGTGGTTACCATGGAAGATTTATTAGAAGAAATTGTTGGAAATATTTTTGATGAATATGATGAAGTAGAAAATGACTATACTAAAATAGATGATACTACTTTTTTAATTCATGGAAGTGTTAGCATTAATAATTTAAAGAAAATTTTAAACATAGAAATTCCAGAAGGAGACTATGAAACATTGTCTGGTTATTTATTGGAATTGTTAGGAAGAGTTCCACAAGACGGGGAGAAACCTACCATAGAAACAGAAAAGGTAAATTATAAAATAGAAGAATACGAAGAGAAAAGAATTTTATGGGTAAAAGCATGTAAACTATAAAACAAAAGAAAAGGGAGGAGTAAAATGGAAGAAGAAAAACAACAAACAGAAAAAAAAGGAAAAAAACTACTAATAGGTATTCTGGCTTTGTTTCTTATTTTAGGAATAGGTGGAGCATTTTGGTGGATGCAAGTTAGCGATAAGACGTATGAAATAGAAGAAGTAACAGATTTTTCTTATTTTAAGCTATATGAAAGTGAAAAATATGGTGTGATAGACAAACAAGCCAATATATTAGTAGAGCCTAAATATGATATGCTTGTGATTCCAAATCCAGCAAAACCGGTTTTTATAGGATATTTTAATTATAATTCACAAACTGGAGAATACGAAACAGAAGTATTGAATGAAAAAGGAGAAAAAATTTTAACACAGTATGTGCAAGTTTTACCACTGCCATTTCAAGATACATCTACAGAAGTTCCTTATGAAAAAAGTGTACTTATTTATAAGGAAAATGGAAAATACGGTATTATAAATTTTGAAGGAAAGAAAATTACAAAAGCAATTTATGATAGTATAGAAAGTTTGCTATATAAAGAAGGTTGTTTATTAGTAAAGCAACAAGAAAAATATGGCGTAATCAACATAAAAGGAAAACAAATTATACCAACCATATATGATTCTATTAGTGCAGATGGCTATTATGAAGAAACAACAAAGTATCAAAAAGCAGGTTTTATAGTAGGACAAAAAAAGCAAGAAGGATATCGTTATGGCTATATCAATGAAAAAGGAAAACAAATATTAGAAGTAGCATATAACGAAATAGACCGTATTACAGAAATTACAACAAAAGATGTTTACCTTTTTGCTTTGAAAAATGGACAAGCAGGTGTTTATCAAAATAAAAAAATACTATTAGAGCATGAGTATGAAGAAATTGAATACAATAAACAAAATGAATTGTTTTTAGTACAAAAAAATGGAAAACAAGGCGTAACAAACAAACAAGGAAAGGAAATCTTGAAACCAGAATACGACTATATTATGATATCTGGTCAAAATCTCAATGCACAAAAAAATGGAATTTCTTATACTTTTGACAAAGAAGGCAAAGAACAAGAAATACAAAGTAGAGTATCCATTCTTTCTACAGAAAATAGTCAATATTTTATTACAATCAATGAACAAGATAAGTTTGGTTTAATAAATTCTGCGCATACAGAAATTTTAGAAAATGAGTATTCTTATATAGAATATGCATTTGGTAACTATTTTATTGTTACGAAAGAAGAAACAGTAAGTGTTATGAATGCTGAAAAGAAAGAAGAAGTTATTTCCAATTATGATGTTATACAAAAAGTAGAAGGAAGGAACTTATTGCAAGCAATTCAGCTAGAACCATATACCATAGAACTTTATAATGAAAAAATGGAAAAAATAGCTTCCATGCAAGAGGCAAACTTAAGTGTACAAAACAATTATATTCAATTAACTTCACAAACAGAAAGGAAATACTTTGATAACCAAGGAAAAGAAGTACAAAATCGAGATCTTTTTCCTAACTTAACTTTATATGCTTTTGTACAAGAAGGAAAATGGGGTTTTCAAAAGAAAGAAGGAGATATTGCAATAGAACCAATTTATGATATGGTAACAGAACTAAATGCTTACGGCTTTGCGGGAATCAAGAAAGATGGTAAATGGGGTGTTATCAATCAAAAAGGAGAAGTGCTAGTAGAACCTATTTATGAAATAGAATGGGAGGAACCAGAATTTATAGGCCCTTATTGTAAATTGAACTTTGGTTATGGAATGATTTACTATAGTAGGCAATTGCAAGAAGAATAAAATTACGAAAAACTACTTGCGATATTGGAAAAAATGTGGTAAAATAATACCGTTGTAAAAAGAAAAATAGAATTTTTACATCCTTACTTACAGTTTTTATGTAGGTTAATAGTCCAAAAGGAGGTGAACAATAATGAATCAATACGAAAGTGTTATCATTATTAATTCAAATGTAGATGAAGAAGGAGTAAAATCACTTATTCAAAAATTTACAGATTTGATTAATACAGATGGAAACTTAGAAAAAGTAGAAGAATTAGGAAAAAGAAAATTGGCTTATGAAATACAAAAAAATAAAGAAGGATACTATGTTGTATTCTACTTCCATGCAAATCCAAACCTAATTGCAGAACTTGAAAGAAATTACCGCATTACAGATGAAGTAATAAAATTTATGAGTGTAAAAGTAGAAAAATAGTGAAATAAGAGCCTTTAATAAAGAAAGGTAAGGGAAAAAAGAAATGAACAAAGTAATTTTAATGGGGAGATTAACAAGAGACCCAGAAGTTAGATATACACAATCTAACAATACGTTAGTAGCTTCTTTTAGCTTAGCTGTTAATAGAAGATTTGTAAGGCAAGGAGAAGAAAGACAAGCAGATTTTATTAACATTGTAGCATGGAGCAAGTTGGGAGAATTTTGTAGCAAATACTTTAAAAAAGGACAACAAGTAGGTGTTATAGGCAGAATTCAAACAAGAAATTGGGAGGATGACCAAGGGCAAAAGCACTATGTTACAGAAGTAGTAGCAGAAGAAGCATACTTTGCAGATAGTAAAAGAGAAGGAGAAGCAGGAGGAAATTTTGATGCTACTTTTGGAGCAATGCCACAAGCAGCAGAAACTTCCGACTTTGAAGTTTCTTCCGGAGATGATTTACCATTTTAGCATAACAATACAAATAAGATAGGGGGGAAAAATAATGGCAGACAAAAAACAAAAAAGAAATAACAGAAACAATAATAATATGGATGATGATTTCAATCCAAGATTTAGAAAAATAAGAAAAAAAGTTTGTCCTTTATGTGCAGACAAAAATCTTGTTTTAGATTATAAAAATGCAGAACAATTAAAGAAATTTATTAACGATAAAGGTAAGATTTTACCAAGAAGAGCAACAGGTGCATGTGCAAAACATCAAAGAGATATTACGTTAGCAGTAAAAAGAGCAAGACAAATTGCAATTTTACCATTCACCCAAGAGTAATAGGTACATAAAGAAAACTAAAATAGGGGCTAAATAAACGTGAAAACGTTTTATTTTGCCCTTTTTCTTTTTTGTTTTTTCTTGCTAGAAGAGAGGAGAAAAAAGAAAAAAATATGAAAGAAAAAAGAAGAAAAAAAAGTATCGTAATTTTATTATTGATTTTACAAATTTTGCAAATAATAGGAGCTTCTATTCCTATACAAGCGAATATAAAAGCAGGAGATACGATACATTTAGTAGGAGATCATGAATGTGATTCATTAGTAGAATACTGGATGGAAGACGAAGAAAGATGGAGTTATAAAATTGTTTGGTATGTGTATTATGTGGATGGGGAGGGCAAAAGGTATCCTGCTTTTTGTGTGGAGCCAGCCAAAAGTGGAGTAGGAACAGGATATGACTCTTACGATGCCACCATTCAGGTAGAAAACGATAATCGAATTTGGCGTATATTAAATAAAGGTTATATGGGATCTTCTTATTCAGAATGGAATTTAGAATGTGATGATGACCTTTATACTGCAACAAAAATTGCATTACATTGTTTGGCAGATGGAAGTGTTCCAAATGTTAAATATATTTTAGGAAATCGAAGCGTAGATGGAAATAGTGTAGAAGAAATACAAAGGAGAGGAAAAAAGGCATTAGAAGTGGCGCAAACTTTATATGATTATGGAATTCACGGAAAAGAAACTTATGTAGCGCCACAAGTAAGTATAAAAAAGCAAGGAGATAAACAAATACAAACGATTCAAAACGTTTCGTATTATATTCAAAACTATCAAGTAATAGGAAATAAAAGTTTAAAATCTTATGAGGTTTCGATTCGAAATTTTCCAAACGGAACGAAAATATGGAATACAAATAACCAAGAGCAAACCAATTTCACACAAAATTCTTTTAAAATAGCAATTCCTGTGCAGGAAATAAAGCAAAATATAAAGGGGAGTATTGAAATTAAGAATGCAGAAATCAAAACAAACCCAATTTTTCGTTGTAATAGTAAAATACAAGAGGCACAAAGCTATGTTACTTATACAAGCGGATATGAAAAAGCAAGTACACAAACAACTTTGGAAGTTTCAGCAAACGAGTGTGCTTTACAAATTCAAAAAATCGATGCACAAACAAAACAGCCCATCGCGAATGTAACCTTTCAAATAAAAAACGAAAAGCAAGAAAAAATAGCAGAGGTAACAACCAATGCAAATGGACTTGCTACATTAGAAAATATGGCACCGCAAACTGTAACAGTAAAAGAAATTCAGGTTCCAGAACCTTATATTGTAACAAACGAAGAAAAACAAGTAAAATTAGAATGGGGAAAAGTAGCCAATGTAACTTTTCAAAACGAACGTAAAAAAGGAAATTTGAAAGTCATAAAAGTAGATGCAGAAAATCATGAAATTCCTTTAGAAAATGTAGAATTTGAATTAAGAGATAACAAGGGAAATTTGGTAAAAAAATTTAAGACAAACGAAAAGGGAGAGGCTTTCCTAGAAGATTTAGAAGTAGGAATTTATACCTTAAAAGAAACGCAAACAAAGGAAGGCTACAATTTAGCAGAAGATAGAAAAATAGAAATAAAATGGAAAGAAACAACGATACAAACTATTGAAAACCAAAAACAAAAAGGAAAAATTGAGGTTTATAAAGTAGATAGTGAAAATCAAAAACAAAAATTAGAAGGAGTTATTTTTGAAATTTTAGATGAAAACCAAAATAGAGTAGAAACCATTATTACCAATAAAGAGGGTTATGCAATTAGTAGCAATTTGCCAATTGGAACCTATTATGTAAGAGAAATTCAAACCCATAATCGATATATATTAAAACCAGATTTTATAACAATAGAAGAAATCACAACGGTTCATGTAGCCAATCAAAAGAAAAAAGGACAATTAGAAGTTTATAAAGTAGATAAAGAAGATAAAGAAATAAAATTAGAAAATGTGGAGTTTCAAATATTAGACCAAAATCATAATATAGTGGAAACCTTAAAAACGAATAAAGAGGGGTATGCTATAAGCAAAGAATTACCAATCGGAGAGTACTATATAAAAGAGGTAAAAACAAATGAAAATTATGTATTAGAAGAAGGAGAAAGAAAAATAGAAATTCAATATGGAAAAGTAGAAACTTTGCACTTAGAAAACGAAAAAATAAAAGGACAAATTAAAATTATAAAAATAAGTGAAGAAGACAATTTAAGAAATGGTATGCCCAAAGGAAGTCCCATTCCGAATGTAGTATTTGAAATAAAAAATGCAGAACAAGAATTAGTAGAAACCATTACTACCAACGAAGAAGGAATAGCCATGAGTAGTCAATTACCAAAAGGAATTTATACAATAAAAGAAATAGAAACCAATCAAGACTATTTGTTAGAAGAAAAAGAATTTCAAATAGAAATAATAGAACCAAATCAAATAGAAGAAATTCTCATTACGAATCTTTCCAAAGAACCAGAAAAACCCAAATTACCAAGAACAGGGTTTTAAATAAAAAAAGAGAAAAAACCTCTTATACGTTTAAACATAGAATATTAGTAAATACTATAAATAAACGTATAAGAGGTTTTTTGTGGGGGTGTATTTTATTGAAAGTAGGAATTGCTTTGTCAGGTGGAGGGATTCGAGGAATTGCACATGCAGGAGTTCTAAAAGCCTTAGAAGAGAATGGAATTAAAATTGATATTATAGGAGGAACTAGTGCAGGAAGTATGGTAGCAAGCTTATATGCTATGGGATATACTCCACAATATATCTATGTATTGTTTAAGCGTTATGCAAAAGATATAGCAGCCTTAAACACAAAACCATTTATTTCTGGAATACAAAGTTATTTTTTTAATAAGAAAAAAGGAATAACAGGCTTAAAAGATGGGAAAGAATTGGAACAAGTTTATAACACCTTGGCCTTAAAAAAAGGCATAAAAAAGATGGAACAAATTCCTATGCCTATTGTAATACCAAGTGTAGATATTGCAGAGGCGAAAGAATATGTATTTACTAACCAGCTTCCGAACCAACAAGAAGATACTTCCCAATATATTACGGATATCAGTGTAGGAAAAGCAGTGCGTGCAAGTAGTAGTTTTCCTGCGGTATTTAACCCTTGTTTAATGGGAAAACATGCTTTTATGGATGGAGGCGTTTTAGATAATATTCCTGTTTATGAAGTAAAAAAACAAGGAGCACAAAAAGTAATTGCTGTAAAATTTGATGCAGATCCTATTGATGAACAGAGTAATTTAATGGATATTGTTATGA
>CANRFE010000050.1 GCA_947629805.1 uncultured Clostridia bacterium
ATACCTTTGTTGTTTCTCATGTTTCTTTTCCTCCTTATTTTTCCTTAGTTTCTCCGCATTTTGTTCTTTTATTCTTAGTACGTTATGTTTATAAGTTATTACTTTTTTGTGTTTTCATTTTATCCTTTGTTTATTTCTTTGTCAAGAGATTTAATAAAAACTAGTTTACTTATAAATATAGGAATAGATACTTAAAAAAAAGTAAAATATAGACAATAAAGAAAATATATTATATAATCAAATAAATTTTATAAGGAGGAAAATATATGGAGGAAAGAGTAGTAAAACCTTTTACCATGTGGAAGCATTTTAAAGGAGCAAGAGCATTTGTAATTACAGTGGCAGAACATAGTGAAACTGGAGAAAAATTAGTTGTTTATCGCTGTATGGATAAGAATGGAAAAACAAACCATAAAAATGGTATTTATGCCAGACCTTTAGAAATGTTTTTATCCGAAGTAGACCATGAAAAATATCCAGATGTTACGCAAAAATATCGTTTTGAAGAAATAATAGATTAATTCTTATCAAATATTATATAAGAAGGACTAAAAAGACTAATTGTATTATAAATATATACGATAATTCCTCTTATTATATAGAAAGAAAATAAAATGAGAACAAGCCATATAACAATTTTTAATATGATTTTTAACCCAATTTTCCCTTTTTCATAATCTTGTTTCATCTTTCTTTTCCCTTCTTTCTTTTTTATAAGCATTCTATCATGAATTTTTATGAATAGCAACCAATAAAAATTAACACATTCTATTTCTTAAAATAGAATGTGTTGTTCTTTTTATTTTAATATTTCTATTGCCTTTTGTAATTGCGTATCGTTTTTCCTTTCAACCGTATAAAAACTTTTTCCTTCTGGTAGTTCTATTTGTATATCTGGTTTTATTCCTACTTGATGTATTACATTATGGTTTGGTGTGTAATACTGACTTGTTGTTAATTTAATACCGCTTCCATCTGTTAAACTATAAATAGTTTGAATAATTCCTTTGCCATAAGTTGTTGTTCCTACTAAAGTGACCTTTTCGTTATTTTCTCTTACAGCTGCTGTTAATATTTCAGAAGCACTTGCTGCATTTTCATTAATTAATATAACAATTGGTATTTGAATTATTTTATCCTGCTTTGCTTTGGTTATTTCTTCTTTTTGGTTTTTGCTTTCTGTTATTAATAACGTTTTATTTTTTTCTACCATCGTATCTGCAATATTAAGGGCTTCTTCTACAATTCCTCCTCCATTATTTCTCAAATCAATAATAAGAGAGGTAATTTTTTGTGCCTCTAATTCTTGCCATTTTTGTTGAAATTCTTCGTAGCATCCCTCATCAAAACTTGAAATTTGCATATATCCAATTTTATTTTCTAATACTTCTGTTTCAATATGGTTAACTTTCACTTCTCTTCTTTCTACTTCTATAGTAAGAACTTGGTCATCTCGCAATAATTCAATTTGTACTTTGGTTCCTTCTTCTCGTTTTAAGGCACTAGATGCCTCACTTAATTGTTCTCCTGTGTAAGCCACTCCATCTACTTTAGAAATAATATCTCCTGCTTTAATACCAGCCTCCTCTGCTGGTGAACCTTTCATTGGCATTAATACAACAATTTGATTGGTCTCTGTATTATTCGCAATATAAACACCAATTCCTACATATTTTCCCGTTGCATCTTGTAAATATTCTTCCATTTCACTTTTTGTAATATATTCTGAATACTCGTCATTTAAACCTGCTACATATCCTTTAATAGCCGATTCTAGCATAGCATTCTCGTCCATTTCCCCAATGTATCTTTCTTCTATAAATTTATGGAACATTTGAAAAGTCTTTCCTATATTGTCTGTTGTAACATACTGAACGTTTTCTCCCTCTAAAGCACGATACATAATAATAGATGTTACAATAAAGGTAATAGCTGCCGTTAAAATGACAAGCATAATAATTTTATAAATTTTCTGCATTTTTTCTTTTTTCATTGTTTTCCTCCTTAAAAGTTCCTTGCTTTCTTCTAGTATACTCTTTTTTCCAAAAATTAGAAGTTAGAATGTGTTTCATTCTAACTTTCCTTTTTTAATTTACTGCTTGTACATAAGGAAGTGGATTTACATGGGAACCATTAATTCTTACTTCAAAGTGTAAGTGTGGTCCTGTAGAAACTCCAGTAGAACCAACCTCCATAATCAAATCTCCTTTTTTTACTTCTGCACCTACCGTTGTTAGTATTTTTTGCCCATGTCCATATAGAGTAGAAATACCATTTCCATGATTAATCATCACACAATTTCCATACCCTCCATAGTAACTTGCCATAGATACTACTCCATCTGCTGCTGCAATAACAGGAGCTCCAAAGCCTGCATTTCCAATATCAATTCCTGTATGAAATTTACTAACTCCTTGAATAGGATGCTCCCTTGTTCCATAATCCGAAGTAATATAAGTACCACTTTTCGCAATTGGCCATGCCATTACTCCACCTGTAAATTCTCCATCATACACATAGCCATTTGCTGCTAACTGAATTAAATTTTCAATTCTTTGTTCTTCGTCTTTATATTCTTGAATTTTTTGTTGTAGTTCTTTTTCATCGTCAGATAATTGACTAATTGCATTCTGTTGTACTACTTTATTATTTTCCATAATAATTTTGGCTTGTTCTTGTTTTACTTTTAGTAATTTTAATTCTGCTTTTTCTTTTTCTAATTGTTCCTTTTTTGTTTCAATTTCTTCTTTTTCTTGCTCTATACTATTTAACAACTCATTATCACTATTCATAATTTCTTCAATGAAATAGTAATTTGAAATAAACTCTATTAAGCTTGCAGAATGTAACAACAAATCTAAATAAGAAATATTCCCACACTCATACATAATAACTAATCTTTTTTCCATTAGTTTTTTATTTTCTTCGTAATTTTCTTCTACTACTTCTAAATTAGCAGTCGTTTCCTCCACCTTTGCTTGTAGAGCTAATAAATTTGTATTCATCTCTTCTATTTCTTTTTCTGCTTTTCGAATCGTATCATCTAATTCTTGTATTTTTACCACAGCGGCAGATAATTCATCTTCTATATATTGCAATTGTTGTTGTGCTTCTTCTTGCTTTTGTTGATTTTCTTGCTTTTGCTCTTCTAAAGTTGCAGATTGTATTTTAGGCACAAAGAAAAAGCATGATATTATATTGATCATAATAAGCGTTGCTATCATTTTTTGTTTCATACTTTTTCTCCTCCTCCTTATTTTTTTTAAGACTCTACTGTAGCTCCTGCTGCTAAAGTATAACCTCCTCCTAGATAATCTAGTGGGTTTAATGGGTCTACACTAAAGAAACCAGAAATCGAACTTGATCTTCTTAATTCAAAATGTAAATGAGCTGCCGTACTAGAACCAGTATTGCCAGATGTAGCAATTACTTGTCCTTGGCTTACATATTGTCCATAAGAAACATTATAACTATTTAAATGTCCATATAAGCTCATATAATTATTTCCATGAATAATTACAATATAATGTCCATACCCCCCTGGGTTTTCCAATGGATACGCATATCCTGATGCAGTAGCATAAACATTTTCGTAATATGCTCCAATATCTATTCCTTTATGTTTTCTTCCCCATCTATTTTTTACGGTAGAAGTAACAATTCGATTATTACATGGCCAAATAAAACTTCCATCAAAATAAATACCATTTAAATTTCCTGCATCTTGTTCTACTTGTTGAAATTGTTTTGCTAATTGGTTTTCTATTTGTTGTAATTTTTCATTATGCTCTTCAATATCTTTTTGTAATTGTTTTTCCTCTGCTGATAAATTATTTGCTTTTTCTTGTCTTTGTGCTTTTTGTGTTTTTAGCAAATTATTTTTTGTTTCTCTTTCTGTTTTTGCACTATCTACTTTTGCTTTTTCCTCTTCTAATTGCTGTTTTGTACTTTGAATTTCTGCCTGTTCTTTTTCAATTGTGTCTAATAGTTCTCTATCACATTCTGTAACTTGTTGTAATAAGTAATAGTTAGAAATAAATTCTACAATATTTTTAGAACTAAATAGCATATCTAAAAAGGAAGTTTCCCCTGTTTCATACATAACAACTAAACGGTCTTCCATTAATTTTTGGTTTTCTTCATGTTCTTGTTGTTTTTCGTCTAGTTCTTTTTGTTTTTGTCCAATAGAATCTTCTAAAGTAGAAATTTGGTCTTCTAATTCTTCAATTTGTCCTTCTACTTCTTCAATAGAAGTATCTAAATTGGCAATTTCTTTCATTTGCTCTGTTAGTTCTTCTTTTACTTCTTGCTGTTGTTCTGTTTTTTGATTAATTTGTTCTTGCTCTTCTTGTTTTTGTCGATTTAATTCGTCTATACTTGTTGCATAAATAGGAAGTAAATTTCCTCCTATTAAAAGAATACTAAGTATGAACGGCACTATTTTTTTCTTCATTGTTTTTTCCTTCCTTTATTCTTACGTTTTTTATACTTCTAAGTATTTTCTCATAGAAATAATACTTCCTAAACTTCCTATTCCTATTCCCAATCCTAAATAAACAAGAATAACTAAATTAAAGATTTCGCTAAATGGTAATAAGGTCATGTTAATCATGCTTGTAATAGAAGATTGCATAATTTTATGAATAACAAAATTATAACCAACTCCTAGAATAAAAATGGAAATCATAGCAGCAATTACTCCTATAATAATACCTTCTACAATAAATGGCCATCTAATAAAGCCATTGGTTGCTCCTACATATTTCATAATGGAAATTTCTTTTCTTCTAGCATGTACGGTAAGCTTAATGGTATTGGCTATAATGAAGACAGAAATAATAATTAATAAGACTAAAATTCCAAAAGATATCCAACGAATACCATTCGCAATATTGACTAACGCATCAATTACTTTATCTCTCATTTCAATGTTGTTTACATTGTCTAGCTTTTCAATTTGGCTTCTTACTTCTTCGCTTTTGGTTAAGTCTGTTAGCGTAACTACATAAGACGCTTTGAAAGGATTGTTTTCTATTGTATAGGGTTCCAACACACTTGTATATTCTTTATATTTTTCTTGTACAATGTTAAATGCTTGTTCTTTTGATACAAATTCTATTCTTGCTACATAATCTAAATTTTTAATTTGCTCTCCCAATGTTTGAATTTGTTGCTCTGTTGCATCTTTTACCATATAAACTTGCATTCCTTGTGCAGATTCTACCTCTTTTACTAAATAATTGACATTTTGTCCAATTAAAAAGAACAAACCAAAAATCAACATAGTAGCACACATAATCATTAAAGAAGCTCCAGTTGATTTTTTATTTTTGAAAAAGTTTCGAAATCCTTCTCCTATTAAATAACTTAGTACATTATATCTCACTATTATACCCACCTTTTTCATCATCTCTATCAATAATTCCATTATCGATATGAATTACTCTTTTTTTCATACGGTCTACAATATCTTTTGCATGGGTTGCTACTACTACCGTTGTTCCTCTCATATTAATGTCATTTAGTAAGGTCATAATATCCCATGCCGTATCTGGGTCTAAATTTCCTGTAGGCTCATCTGCAATTAACATAGAAGGATTGTTTACCAAGGCTCTTGCTAAAGCTACCCTTTGTTGCTCTCCACCTGATAATTCATTTGGGTACATTTTTGCTTTTCCACTTAACCCTACTAAGGAAAGTACCATTGGCACTTGACGCCTAATGTGCTTTGGAGTTGCTCTTACAATATACATGGCAAAAGCAACATTATCATATACGGTTTTATCTGGTAATAACCTAAAGTCTTGGAATACTACTCCCATACTTCTTCTTAAATAAGGTACTCTTTTAGGTTTTAAGAAAGTAGTATCTTTTCCATTAATAATAACATTTCCAGAAGTAGGATTTTCTTCTTTCAAAATCATTTTTATTAAAGTGGATTTACCAGAACCTGAAGATCCTACTAAAAAAGCAAATTCCCCTTTTTCTATTTTAAAATTAGCATTATGTACTGCCTCTGTACCTGTGTTATAGGTTTTGCTTACATTTCTAAATTCAATCATTCTTTTTACTCCTTGCTTTGCAAAGTGACTTTTTTATTCTATTTTCTATAAAATAAGATACAATTTTATCTTTACTCCTTTATCATAACAATAAAACAAATTATTTGCAATAGTTTTTGAAGAAAAAAAGCTTGTAATTTATGCCACTTTTTGCTTCTATTACAACTTTTTCTGCTTCTTTCTTTTATTTTCAAATTTCACAAAAAATTCACACAACAAAAAAAACTCTCCTAAAGAAAGAGAGTTTTCTTATGCTTCTCGTACTTTTTTTATAATATCTTTTGCCGTTATTCCATAATATTGCATTAAATCTTCTGCTTTGCCCGATTGTCCAAATGTATCTTTTATTCCCATGCGAATTACTTTACAAGGATATTCTTCGGCCAACACTTCACATACACTAGAACCTAAACCACCAAAAATGCTATGATCCTCTATGGTAATGATTTTTTTTGTTTCTTTTGCACATTTTACAATAACTTCTTTGTCTATTGGCTTTATTGTATGCATATCAATAACACGAACGAAAATTCCTTGTTCTTCTAATATTTCTTGTGCTTTTCTTGCTTCTGCTACGACATCTCCCGTAGCAATAATAGAAGCTTCTGTTCCTTCCCCTATTTGTACAGCCTTTCCTATTTCAAATACGGTATTGCTCTCATAAAGAACAGGAGTAGCAAGCCTTGATAACCTTACATACACAGGTCCTTCTATTTTTGCTATTTCTTTTATTAGCCATTTGGTTTGCGTATCGTCAGAAGGAGAAATGACTTTCATATTAGGAAGTGTTCTCATCATCGCAATATCTTCTAGCATTTGATGTGTAGCTCCATCTTCTCCCACAGTAATTCCACTATGGGTAGCACAAATTTTTACATTTAAGTTTGGATAACAAATACTATTGCGAATTTGGTCATAAGCCCTTCCTGCTGCAAAGACAGCAAAGGTACTAACATACGGTATTTTTTTACAAGTAGCAAAACCAGCTGCCGTAGAAAGCATATCTTGTTCTGCAATTCCCATATCAAAAAATCTTTCTGGAAATGCTTTTGCAAAAAGGTTTGTTTTGGTTGCTGTAGAAAGGTCTGCATCTAAAACTACAATCTCCTTTCTTTCTTTTCCTAATTCTAGCAAAGCTTCTCCATAACTTTGGCGCGTTGCAATTTTTTGTGTTTGTTCCATTCCTTCTTCTCCTTCCTAGTCTTCTAATTCTTTTTTAGCTTGCTCATATTCTTCTTCATTTGGTGCTTTTCCATGCCATTCTACTTGATTTTCCATAAAAGAGATTCCTTTTCCTTTCCTTGTTTTGGCAATCAGAATAGTAGGTTTTCCTTTTGTTATTTTAGCAGTTTCAAAAGCATTTATTAACTGTTCTATGTTATGCCCGTCTACTACAATAGTATGAAAACCAAAGCTTTTAAATTTGCCCTCTATATTATCTAGCCCTTTTACTTCTTCAATTGTACCATCAATTTGTAAGTCATTATAATCTAAAATTGCACATAAATTGTCTAAATGATATTTGCTAGCAGTCATTGCTGCTTCCCACACTTGTCCTTCTTCTATTTCTCCATCTCCTAGCAAACAATATACACGATACCCATCATGGTTTAGTTTTGAACTTAGTGCCATACCATTAGCAACCGATAAACCTTGCCCTAGAGAACCTGTAGACATATCGATTCCAGCTACTTTATTTTTATCTGGATGTCCTTGTAAAGCAGAATGAATCTGGCGAAATGTTTTCAATTCTTCTTTTGGAAGAAAACCTCTTTCTGCTAAGCAAGCATATAAAGCTGGCGCGCAATGCCCTTTAGATAAGACAAAACGATCTCTTGCTAAATCTTCTGGTTCTTTTTCATGGATATTCATTTGGTTAAAATATAAAACGGTTAAAATTTCCACGCAAGATAAAGAACCTCCTGGATGTCCTGATTTTGCCACATATACCTGTTCTATAATATCCCTTCTTATTTGTTTTGCAATTTTTTGTAATTCTTCCTTTTCTGTTATTTTCAAAATAACGCCTCCTTTTTTGTTATTGTATCTTTTCTTGTTTTTTTTTGCAATAGCTTAGTAAGAATATTTCCTATTTTAAGTAGTCTAAAGGATTTACATATTCTTCCTGAATACGCATTCCAATATGCAAATGACAACCTGTCGTTGCTCCATTGGTAGGATTTCCTTGTGCATCGTGATAATGATTTCCTTTTACCCCATATACATATTTTGGACCAACTGTAGCAATAACCTGCCCTTGTTGTACAATATTCCCCACTTTTACTAAAAATATAGGAGAAACATGGCAATAGGTTATTTTCATATTTTCTTTGCTTAATGTTACCGTATAACCTCCTCCACCTAAAAAACCAGTATAGGTAATTTCTCCTTCTATAGTAGCAATTAAAGGTGTTCCCTCTGGTGCTCCAATATCTAAGCCTTTATGAAAAGAAGAGGCTCCCTCTGTAGGAGAGGTTCTCTTTCCAAAATAAGAAGTAATGGTATAATAGTCTGGAATGGGCCAAGCAAAACCAGAATCGCTTATACTTATTTTATCTACTTCTATACTAGGAAAAATAGTAGGAATAAAAAAGCAAGAAAGAAAAAGAACTATCCCTATTAAGAGAATAAGAAAACTTAATAAAAAAAATAATATATCTTAAAAAAAGAGCTAAACATAATTTTCCTCCTTATGTTTTAGCCCCTATTTATTTTTGAAATGCAAAAAATTTACTAATAAAAAAATTTAAGATAATAACCAAAACTGTCATACTTATTTTGGAAAGTATTTGTGGCAAAGGTGTTAAAAATAAAAGATAACAACCTACCCACTCTATTACCATAGTAAAAGCTCTACCTGCCATAAATTTAAAAAATTGTATGCTTTTTTCTTTTTTGGTTGATGCTTTTGAGTGAAATACCATATCTTTATTGGTAAAATATGCAAAGATTACGGCTAAAAAAATAGCTATACTATTAGAAACATTTTCTTCCCAATGAAAAAGATACGTTAGGATAGTGAAGGAAACTAAATTAACAAGGGTAGTTAAAATACCAAATGCAGTATATAATATTACTTCTCTTGTTCCTATTTTTTTTAGTATTTGTTTTATTTTTTCCATTTTTTATTCCCTCTTTGCTATAAAAAAGTTAGTAATATATTTTTATTACTAACCCTTCTTTTTTGGCAGGGGTAGTAGGATTCGAAC
>CANRFE010000051.1 GCA_947629805.1 uncultured Clostridia bacterium
GGGAATACCAATAGGTGGTTATAATGAAATTATTGAAAAAATGTTAGAAAATTGTACGGTTACATTACAGGTAGATTATTTGAAAGAAAAAGAAAAATACAATGCTTTGGCAGATAAAATTTTATATACAGGTATGATAGATGAATTTTTTGCTTATGCCTTAGGAAATTTGGAATATCGCTCTTTACGATTTGAAAATGAAGTTTATGAAGATATAGATAATTATCAAGGGGTTGCTGTTATGAATTATACGAGTCATCAAGAGGCATATACTAGAATTATCGAACATAAACATTTTGCGTTCAATACTTGTAAAGGAACGATTATTACAAAAGAATATCCAAAAGATTGGAAATTGGGAGATGAAGCGTATTATCCAGTGAATGACGAAAAGAATATGGAATTGTTTGCAAAATATCAAGAATTAGCAAAACAATATCCTAACGTTATTTTTGGAGGAAGACTTGGCAATTATAAATATTATGATATGGACAAAGTCATCAAAGCAAGTTTAGAATTAGTAGAAAGTATAAAATAGGAAAAAGAAAATGAAAAAAAGAAAAGGAATTATTTTAGCAGGAGGAAGTGCTACAAGGTTATATCCTTTAACACTTGCCATTTCCAAACAGATGATGCCAGTTTATGATAAACCTATGATTTATTATCCACTTTCTGTTTTAATGGAAGCACAAATGCAAGAAATTTTGCTTATATCAACTCCAAGAGATATTGCTACTTTTCAAGCATTATTGGGCGATGGAAGAAAATGGGGTATGAAATTTTTCTATAAAGTACAAGAAAAACCAAATGGTTTAGCAGAAGCTTTTACAATAGGAGAGGAATTTATTGGACAAGACAGTGTTGCTATGATTTTGGGAGACAACATGTTTTATGGAGAGCATTTAAGAGAAGTCTTAAAAAGGGCAAACGAAAGGCAAGAAGAAGCAACTATTTTTGGCTACTTGGTAAAAAATCCTTCAGCTTATGGCGTAGTAGAAATAGATAAAGACGGAAATGCTCTTAGCATTGAAGAAAAGCCACAACAGCCAAAGTCCAATTATGCAGTTCCAGGTTTATATTTTTACCCAAGTGGTGTTAGTCAAATAGCAAAAACCATTAAGCCGTCGGCACGAGGAGAGCTAGAAATTACAGACATTAATGAATTTTATAGGAAACAGGGAAAATTAAAGGTAGAAAAATTAGGTAGAGGTATGACCTGGTTTGATACAGGAACGCACGATGCTTTATTAGAAACTGCTAGCTTTGTGCAAACAATCCAAAAAAGGCAAAGACTTCAAATTAGTTGCCCAGAGGAAATTGCTTATGAAAATAAATGGATTACAAAAGAAGAACTATTACAACTAGCAATGCCCTTCATGAAGACAGAATATGGAAGGTATTTAAAAGAATTAGCAGAGGACAAATTAGGAGGTTAACATGATCATTTTTCGTTATATATTAATTTATATGATAATTTTAGGTTTTAGTATGTTCTTTGCAGAATTATTTAAGAAAAAACTAGAAAAAACAATTTTATTAAGTCTTCTTACCATTCTTATCCTTTTGTATTTATTTGGTATGATGAATATCTTGAAAATAGGAGTATTTTTTGTTAGTTTATTAGGAATAGGTTTGCTTTTCTATACCATTCTAAAAACTAGAAAAAACAAAACAGGGAGAACATTAAAAGAAAAATTTCTTTCCCCTGGTAATATTTTTTTTACAATTCTTTTCTTTGTTTTTGTGATTACCACATTTTCAAAAGAATTAACCAATTGGGATCAATTTTTATATTGGAGTTTATCTGCTAAAGATATGTTTTATACCGATAACATACTCTTAACGGTAGTAGGACATTATACGGGGCAGGCTTTACCTTTTCAAACCTTGTTGGGGTATTTCTTTATGAAAATAGTAGGAGAATATCGACAAGGAATTGAAATTTTTGCTACCTGGTTACTTGGTTTTTCTTGTTTTCTACCATTGTTTGACAAGTCGAATGGAAAAAGAATAGTAAATTGCATGATTTCCATACTTATTCTTTGTGTACCTGCTGTCTTTAGTATGTTAATTTTTTATGAAAGTTCTTATCCAGATGCTTTATTAGGAATTTTTGTAGGATATCTTATGTACTTGTATTTTTGTGAAGAAAAAAGCAAGTTCACTACTTTTTGTATGGTTATGACAATGATAGGTTTAACTTTAACAGATAGAACAGGTGTGATTTTTGCTGGTATTATATGGGTTAGTTTTCTTCTTTATGAAATGTTAGGACAGAAAAAAGAAAATTTAAGAAAGAACATAAAAAAATTTTTCCTTTCAAAAGAAATGAAAATTTTGTATCTTCTTTTTTTCACAATAGCAATTACGTACTTTTCTTGGACAATCTATGTAAAAATAGAAGGAATTAAAGTGAAAAAAGTAGAAACCTATGATGAAATGATAGGAAAAAAAGAAATAGAAACAGTAACACAAAGTATTTTGACAACGGTATTTGGTGTTTATGCAGAAGATGATAATGCAGCTAACTCAAATGGAACGTTACTAGAAAAACTGTATAACATTCCAGAAATTAGTACACCTGTAAAAATTAGTGCGGGAGGCTTTATTTGTATTTGTGGTGTGATAGGTGTTTTTTATTATAGTAGAGTAGAACAAAGTAAAAAAAAGAAAGTAAGGAATATTTTTATTAGTATTTTTGCAGGGCTTATTTTATATATTTTAGCTAGACAATATGGGTATATTACAAGATATTCTGTGAAAGAAATGTTAGCACATGATGGAATGGAGAGATATATGGCTAGTTATTTATTGGCTATTTTATATTTTCTCGTTGCATTTACTTTAACACAAATAAAAACAAAACCCAAAACTATATTTTATGTTTTATTAACTAGTGTGATTATTATGATAACGCCTCTTACTTCGGTGGCAAATGCAACAATTACTTCTGGCATTTTTAACTTAAACAGTACTTATTATTGCAACACTGCTAGAAATAAAGCAAAAAAGATTTTAAGTGTAGTACCAAAGCAGGAAAAAGTATTAGGAGTTTGTCAAACAGGAGAATTTAATATTTTACTTAATTTAATGATTCGTTATTATATGTATCCAACGTCCTATCAATTAGATGCATTCCAGGAAGAAAAAGAAGAGCAGATAACGGATATTGTAGAAAAAAAGGAATATAGTTATATTTATATTTTAGTTACAGATGCTTATTTAACCAATCAATTAGAAGAAAAATTTGGAATACAAGTAAAAGATGATACACTTTTAAGAATAACAGAGCAAGGTTTAGAAAAAGTAAAATAAAAAGGAGAAAAAAATGAAAAAAATTAGTATTATCATACCAGCCTATAATGAAGAAGAAGCATTGCCAATGTTATACGAAAGATTAAGGAAATTAATGGACCAAGTAACAAATTATGAATTTGAAATATTATTTGTCAATGATGGAAGCAAAGATAAAACATTATCTATTATTAAAGCATTAAGAGAAAAAGATGAGCGCGTTTGCTATGTAGATTTTTCTCGTAATTTTGGAAAGGAAATTGCTATGATAGCAGGGCTGGATTATGCAAAAGGAGATTGTGTTATTTTTATGGATGCGGATTTGCAAGATCCACCAGAATTAATTCCAGAATTGATAAAGTATTGGGAAGAAGGCTATGATGATGTTTATGCAAGAAGAAGTAGTAGAAAGGGAGAAACATGGCTTAAAAAATTTACTTCTAAAATGTATTACCGCGTTTTACAAAGTTTAACTAGAATCCCTATTCAAAAAGACACAGGAGATTTTCGTTTATTGGACAGACGTTGTGTAAATGCATTAAGAAAGTTAAGAGAATCGCAACGATGCTCTAAGAGTATGTTTAGTTGGATTGGCTATAACAAAAAAGAAGTATTATACGAAAGGGATCCTCGTATTGCAGGAAGTACAAAATGGAATTATCGTAAATTAATAGATTTGGCAATAGATGGTATTACCTCTTTTACAACATCACCCCTAAGAATATCTACTTATTTAAGTATTCCTACTTTTTTAGCATTGTTTTTCTATTTTGTTTATGTTATTATAAAATGTATCGTCACTTCTACCTTTATTCAGGCTTACCAAGCAATTATTTTACTTATTTTATTCTTTTCTGGAGTACAAATTTTATTATTTGGAATTATAGGAGAATATTTAGGACGAATTTTTAACGAAACCAAAAATAGACCATTGTATTTTGTAAATGAATATAATGGAGAAAAAGAAAAAAATGAGAATTAAAAAAATAGGGAGCAAAAATGGAATTTGAGGAAAATAGAATCATTTATCCAGAACTAGAAAATGCAGCAGAAGAAAGAATGGAAAATACGCTAAGACCAAAGAACTTAAAAGAATATATAGGACAAGAAAAAGTAAAAGAAAATATGAAAATTTATATAGAGGCTGCTAAAAAAAGAAAGGAGCCTCTTGATCATGTTTTATTATATGGGCCTCCCGGTTTAGGAAAAACAACATTAGCCAGTATTATTGCAAGGGAAATGAAAGCAAATATTAAAATTACTTCTGGACCAGCTATTGAAAAACCAGGAGATTTAGCAGGAATTCTTACTAATTTAACAGAAGGGGATATTCTTTTTATTGATGAAATTCATCGTTTAAGCAAGAGTGTAGAAGAAATTTTATATCCTGCTTTAGAAGATTATACCTTAGATATTATGATAGGAAAAGGTCCAAGTGCAAAGTCTATTCGTATTGATTTACCAAAGTTTACCTTAATTGGTGCAACTACTAGAGCGGGGTCTTTAACTACACCGTTACGTGATCGTTTTGGCATTATTCATCGTTTAGAGCTATATAATATAAAAGACTTAAGTACGATTGTGAAACGTTCTGCTCATATTTTGCAAATTACTATAGAAGAAGAAGCTGCTAGCGAAATAGCAAGACGTTCTCGAGGGACTCCTAGAATTGCGAATCGTTTATTAAAAAGAATCCGAGATTATGCTATGGTTTTAGGAGATGGCAACATTACTTATAAAATGGCAAAACATGCTTTAAATAACTTAGAAATTGATGAATTAGGATTAGATGAAATTGATAGAAAATTATTAGAAACCATGATTTTTACTTATCGTGGAAAGCCAGTGGGAATAGAAACACTAGCTACTACAATTGGAGAAGAAATAGAAACGATAGAAGATGTTTATGAACCTTATCTTATTCAAATTGGTTTTATAGCAAGAACACCAAGAGGAAGAATACCACTTTTGGCAGCTTATCAACATTTAGGAGTAAATACACAAGAAAATGAATGTTAGGAGAAAAGAAAAATGAAAAAACAACAAACACAAGAAATGATGAAATTAATACTTGTATTTTTAATAATTTTGTTACGGCTATTTTTTCTATTTTTCTTATAGAAGTAATGTAAACGGTTTACTTGGCTATGAAAAAATTTTGACTTATGTAGTACTTTTTGTTGTTACGATTGTATCTTGTCTATACATGTTATATATTAAGCCAAAAGAAAAAATAAAACCAGAAAATGCATTTTTAATCGTAGGAAGTGTTTTTTGTATATTTCTGTATCTTGCTATGCCTATGACAAAAGCGCATGATGAACCAGTCCATGGACTTCGAATTTACGAATATAAAGAAGGAAAGATTGTTAACAATGGAAAAAGTGTTACTTTGCCAGAGGGAGTTATATGGACATTAAGGGATAAACCTTTTTATAAAGATCTTTTCCAACAGAAAGAAATTTATAATACGCAAACGCAACCAGTTTTATATGAATATAGAATGTCAACGTATTCCCCAATTTCTTATTTCCCTCATATTGTGGGAGTTTATACAGCAAGTTTCTTTACTACAAATGCAATGATACAAGTATATGTAGCAAGGTTATTTAATATGGTAACTTGTATTGTACTTTTGTATTTTGCTATAAAAAATATTCCTTATGGAAAAAATGTATTATTTTTGCTTGCTTTAATACCAATTGCAGTAGAAGGGTATATTTCGCTATCTGCAGATGGGATTGCGATAGCCTCTAGTTTCTTGTTCTTTAGTTACACTCTAAAATTAAAACAAGAAAAAGAAAATGCAATTGGTTATAAACAAATTTTATTCTTAACTATATTAGCAATTGTAGTAGCAATTTCAAAAACCGTTTATTTGCCAATTGTATTATTGCTTTCTATAATTCCAAAGGAAAAATTTAAGAAAAATAAAAAATGGCTTGTAGTAAGCAGTATTTTCATGCTTGCTTTGGTTATAGATTTCCTATGGTATTGTTATGGAACACAGCCAATAGATTCTACGCAAGGAAAAGAAATCGAAATTTCTTTTTCCTATGTACAAAAAATAGTATATACTATGGTAGAAAAATTCTCAGATTATTTTAATGAAATATGGGGTGGAAAATTGGAATATAACGAAAATGTATCCATTTTCGTTTTTCCTTATGTTATTTTTCTAGCAATTGTATTTATGATACAAAAAGGAGAAAACTATTCGTTTACTAAGTTTGAAAAATTAATTCTTTCAGGAATTTTCTTATCTATTGTCTTTCTCATTTTTACGGCTATGTATCAAACTTGGTCTAGACATGATATAGCCTATATTGAAGGAGTACAAGGAAGATATTTTTTACCAATATTACCACTTGGTGTTTTGCTTTTTGCAAGAGGATTTTCCGATGACGAAAACACAACAAAAAAGGTGGCAATGCTAATTAGCATAATGCAAATTTTTGTAATTACGAAAGTATTTATGTTTCATGTATAAGATAGAAGACTAGAAAAAGAAAGGAATGCAAAAATGAAATACAAAAAAGAAATATTCAAAAAAACAGTATTTTCTTCCAACACAATACCATTTGCTTATTTGTTTATTAGTATTTTGCTTACCATACCTTCTATTTTTTATTTAATAAACAATAAAACAATTTATTATTTTACACAAGTGTATAGTTATACTTTGCGAAAAGCTACTACAATAGGAGAAAACTATCTAAATGCGTTAATGTATCTTATGCTATTCTTTGGTTTATTTTTCTTCTATTTTTTAATCATGAAGAATGTCAATCGTATTTTTAAGACAAAAAAGCAATTATTTTTCTTTCTTATAGTAATAGGAATTTTATTTACCACCATGATACCAACAACAAGTTTAGATGTGTATTCTTATATTGGAAATGGATGGATAGACAGCCATTATAAAGAAAATCCTTATTATACATCTGTGCAAGATGTAATCAATCAATATGGAAAAAACCAAATGTTAGGAAAAGTAGCACAGTGTTGGAGAGACGAACCGGTCGTATATGGACCTGCTTGGCAACTTGTTTGTAAAATATTAACTTTTTTCTCTTTTGGAGATATTACTCTCGCACTTTATCTTTTTAAGATAACCGCTTTTGGTGTTTTTTTAGCAAGTAGTGTTTTAATTGAGAAGATAACAAAGAAAAAGTTTTTTGTGGTTTTATTTGCTCTAAATCCATTTATTTTATTTGAATTTTTAGCAAATGTACATAATGATATCTTTTTAGTTTTCTTTCTTTTCCTTGGAATTTATTTTGCAAAGAACAAAAAAAATATGGTATTAGCTACGGCAAGTATTGCGGTTGCTACAGGAATGAAATATTTAAGTATTTTATTATTGCCTTTTTTAATTTGCTATGCTTTAAGAGAAGAAAAACTACAAAAGAAAGTGAAAAAAACTATTTTTTATGCATTCGAGTTTATCTTTATATTAGGAATTTTTTATGTATTTTATGTTCGAGATTTACAAGTATTTTCTGGTATTTTTATACAACAAAATAAATATGAACGATCTTTATTCTTATTCTTATTTTATTTCTTAAACCAAGACGAAAAAGTATTGCATGTATTGAAAATATTTGTGTTGTGTATTTTTGTTTTGGCGTATGGAAGTATTCTGTTAAAATTGTTTCGAAATAAGCAAGGAAAAAAGATTACTTTTCGCAATACCATAAGAACGTATCAAAGCTTTTTGTTGTTATTTACTTTTGTTTTAATTACTAATTTTAATGCATGGTATGTGATTTGGCTATTTCCAACTTTAATGTGGCAAAAGGCTAAAGCAATCAAGACAAGTTTGTATTTGTCTTGGGGCGTATTAAATTCTTATGCTATTACTTATGCTACTAGAATAGAAGGTAGAAAAATTGGAATGTGGTATTTTGGCGTAATGCTTTTAACCGTTCTTATCTTATGTATAGTTCAAAAAATACAAAAAGCGAGGAAAAAATCTTTAAGAAATGGAGGAAAAATATGAAATTATTAATGCATACTTGTTGTGCACCTTGTAGTGTTTATTGTATAGATTCTTTAAGAAAAGAGGGAATAGAACCAACTGTATATTGGTATAATCCTAATATACATCCATATATGGAATATAAAGCAAGAAGAGATTGTTTAAGAGAATATACAGAAAAAATAGGAGTAGAAGCCATTTTTGAAGAAGATTATGGATTAGACGAATTTTGTAAAAATGTCATATCGGATTTACCAAATCGTTGCCAAAATTATTGTTATAAAGTTCGTTTAGAGCAAACAGCAAAATATGCTAAAGAACATGGATTTGATGCTATTACTACAACCCTACTTATAAGCCCTTACCAAAAGCATGACTTATTAAAAGAAAGGGGAGAAAAAGTAGCAAAAGAATATGGGCTAACTTTTTTCTATCGCGATTTTCGAATTGGTTTTAGAGAAGGACAAGCAAAAGCAAGAGAGCTTGGTTTATATATGCAAAAGTATTGTGGTTGTGTATTTTCAGAGGAAGAAAGGTATTATGCCCGTATTTTAAAAGACAAAAAACAACGATAGCATTCTTTGTAAAGCGTGGTAGAAAAAATAAAAATTAGGAGGAATACATTGAAAAGACTGGTTTTAGTAGATGGAAATAGTATTATGAATCGAGCTTTTTATGGAATCATGGGTTCTAAAATGTTAAAGACAGAAGAGCGGAACGTATACAAATGCGGTATATGGCTTTTTAGCTATTCTGTTTAAAATTTTAGAAGACTTAACTCCAGAATACTTAGCTGTTGCATTTGACTTAAAAGCACCAACAGCAAGACATAAAATGTACGAAGGTTATAAGGCAAATCGACAAGGTATGCCAGAAGAATTAGCAATGCAAATGCCTATGATAAAGGAAATTTTAAAGGATATGAAGATTCCTATTATAGAAAAAGAGGGATATGAAGCAGATGATATATT
>CANRFE010000052.1 GCA_947629805.1 uncultured Clostridia bacterium
AACAAATCTATTTATGAAGCTTATAAAAAAGGAGAATGGAAAGAAGAAACGTTGCAATTAGCCAGTCCTTATGTAGAAGGAGAGAGTATTGTGATTTCCCAAAATTCTATTTTAAGTATGTATGAAGTAACTTATGCGTATGTTTATCATCATTATCCACCAAAAGAATATGCAAAATAGTGAAAAAGAAGCGGCAGTTCAAAACTGTGGCTTCTTTTTATTTTGAAAAATAGAAAAAAATACCAATTTAGAAAAATCTTTCTAAACTAAAAATAAGAAAAATTGACATAATATTTACTATAAAAAACAAAAAAGGAGGAAAATTTTTATGAAAAAAATAGTAAGTATGGTTACCATTTTTCTTATTTTATTTTTGTTAACATATTCTCATGTTCATGCAGCATCGTTTACAGAAGAATTAACAACAATAGAAATTACAACAGATAAACAAACCGTACATCCAACAGAAACAGTTACCTTAAATGTATCTTTTGGACAAGATATGGGCGCTTATACTGCAAATGTAGCTTATGATAACAAATTATTAGAATATGTGTCATCAGAAGGTGGTACTGCAAATGACACAGGAGAAAAAGTGATTTTAACGTATGCCTATAACCAACGTCAAGATCCTGCCCCAAGCAATAGTATGTCTATTACGTTTAGAGCAAAAGAAGAAATAACAACCACCAACCCAACGAATTTAAGCATTAGTTTTAGTGGACTTGCTAACCCAAGTGCTTCTGTAGAGTATTTCTTACAAACAGGGGAAACCATAAAACAATTAATAGTAGAACCTATTTACGAAGATTATGCGATTGCCCTTCATTACACAGGAGATATTTTAGTAAAAGAACCAAAAGAAATGGAAATTGTCATTTCTTCTGCTATGGGAAAAAATTATGAAAAAACGAGAATATTAGCCTCTGTTGTAACACCAGAAGGAGAAAGTATGCAACTTTTGGCTAATACAGAGGAAATGGAACAATATGACCTTATAGAAAGTGGTTGGGGTTCCGAAGAAGGAGATCCACTTGGTGGTAAAGATGTAGTAAAAAAACTACAAGCAAGAGGTATTTTTAGTGCAGAAGGCAAATATGTTCTTACTTTGCAAATTGTAAATAGAGAAGATGCGGATGCTGTTATAGCAAGCAATACCTTTGAAATTACAGTAGGAAAAACACAACCAGAAGAAGTTGTACCACCAACTCCAGAAACAAATAAACCAACAACTTTACCAAAAACAGGAAATACCATTTATTTTGCTGTTCTTCCAACAATTGCACTTTTATTAGTAGCTTATTTTGCATTAAAAAGAAAAGATTAAAAATTTAGGATTTCTTTTAAGAATTCTTCTTAGAAGAAATCTTACATAAATAAGAGGAGAAAATGAAAAGAAGTCTGAGAAGAAAAATACAAAAAGAAAAATTAAAAAGAATAGTAAGAACCATGATTTTAATTCTTTTGTTGGTTCTTGGCATTTATCATGGATATGGAATTTATCAAGAGCAAAAAATCAGGATATTAGAACAAGAGGAAAGCAATTTTGAAAAAGCAGAAGAACAAGAAGAAACTATTTTAGAGCCTTCTTTTATCCTAACACCAAAAGAAACCATAGAAGAGACTTATTGTGATTATGCTGTAGCAGCCAAATTAGAAGTACCCAAAATTCATTTAGAAACGTATGTTTTAGAAAATTATACACCCGAAGGACTTAAACTATGTGCTTCTAAATTTTGGGGACCAAAGCCAAATGAAGTAGGAAATTTTTGTATTGCGGGGCATAATTACGAGCAAGAAAATATGTTTCATCATTTAATTGATTTAAGTGTAGGCGATGAACTTTATTTAAGTGATAACGAAAATGGAACTTATCTATACTCTATTTATGATATCTATCGTGTAAAACCACAAAATACAACTCCTATTGAACAAGAAACCAAAGGAAAAAGAATTGTTACTTTAATTACTTGTGTCAATTATTCGCAAAATAGATTAATCGTACAAGCTGTGGAAAAAGAAAGAAAGGAAGATTTATGAAAAAAATATTCTATAGTTTTTGTTTTTGCATTCTGTTACAACTGATTTCTATTTCTTATGCAACAACACAAAAAGAAGGAGTAGAGAACTTTCCTGCTTCTTACCAACCTTATTTAGCAGAATTACAAAAAAATTATCCTAATTGGCATTTTATTGCTTTGTATACAGATTTAGATTGGCAAAATGTAATAGAGCAGGAAAATCAATTTGGAAAGAATTTAGTACCAAAGTCTTATTCTGATCGATGGAAAAATACAACACCAGGGCAGTATAATGTAGAAGTAGATTTAGGATGGGTAGATAGTTCTAAAATGGCAGTAGAATATTGCATGGACCCACGTAATTTTCTTAATTCCGTTCGTATTTTTCAGTTTGAGGGTTTATCTTATGAGAAAAAAATGCAATATTTAGAAGGGGTAGAAAAAATTTTATATGGAACAGAATTTTATCAGCGCATAGTAGAATATTTGACTGCAACAGGAAATACGGTTGTCATGAATCGTAAATATTCGGATTTAATTTTGTCAGCAGGAGCCATTTCGCGGAGTAAGTCCTTATCATTTAGCTTCTCGCATAAAGCAAGAGGTAGGTCCTTTCTTGTCGCATAGTTCCATTAGTGGAAAAGTAGTTGGCTATGAAGGCTTATACAATTTTTATAATATAGGTGCTACAAGTTCTAGTGAGCCATTAGGAGCGATTAAAAATGGACTGCAGTATGCCAAAGACGGAAAAGGGGCAGGGCAAGAAATAAAAGAGAAATATTTACTTCCTTGGAATACGAAAGAAAAGGCTATTACAGGGGGAGCTATTTTTCTTGGTTCTAGTTATATTAATGTGGGACAAAATACGTTATATCTCCAAAAATTTCATGTTGTACCTACCAATGGAACAGAATTGTTTTGGCATCAATATATGACGAATGTTTTAGCACCTTATAGTGAATCTAGTTCTATTTATAATGGTTATGTAAGTACACAAATATTAGGGGATACAATGACCTTTTTTATTCCGGTTTACAACAATATGCCAGAAAACTTATGTCAAAATCCGAATATTTTAGAAAGCGATTTTGTACAAGACAATACAAAGGTATATGCAAACGTAGAAACTACTCTGCATATTCGAACAGGACCGTCTACTTCTTATGAATCTTTAATAAAGATAGATAAAACGCAAATTATGACAAGAATTGCCAAAGGAAAGCAAGCAGGAGAATTATGGGACAAAGTTTTGCTTTCTAATGGTATGGTGGGGTATGCTTTTCAAAATTATTTAAGAGAAGTACCTAGTATTCCGGTAGAAGAAATTCATTTATCTTTAGAAAATACGAGAATGAAAAAAGGAGAAAGGCAAACTTTACAGGTAGAAATTTTTCCACCGGAAGCACAAAATGTAAAACTAGAATATTTTTCTAGTAACCCTCAAGTTGCAACGATAGATTCGAAGGGAAATATTTTAGCCATCCGTGCTGGAAAAACAAACTTAAGTGTAAGCGTACAGGGAAGTTCTCAAACTGCTCAAATAGAAGTAGAAGTCTATACTCCTTTAGTAGATATGCAATTTTATAACCAAGAATTCGTTATGCAAGAAGGAGACCAATTCTTGCTTACTCCTATCTTTGTTCCAGAAAATGTAGAAAATCCAAAGGTTTCTTATACTTCGCAAAAAGAAGAAGTGGCGAGTGTCGATACGTTTGGCAATATAACGGCCAAAAAACAAGGAAATACGATTATTGTCGCAAAAGCAGAAGAAAATATTACAAGAGAAATCCAAATAACAGTAGTAGAAAAAATAGAGGAAGGAAAAATTGTTTTTGACGACAGCCTACGAGTAGAACAAAATCAAATAACAGGGTGGAATTTAGAAGAAATGCAAGTAGAAAAAATAAAAGAGAAAATAAAAACAGATTATACCATTAAAATTTATAGAGAAGAACAAGAATTAGAAGAGGGAAAAACAGCAGGTACAGGATGTAAAATTCAATTTTTAGAGGAAAATGGGGAAGTGAAAATGGAGTATTTTATCCTTCTTTATGGAGATGTAAACGGAGATGGACAAATTAATAGTATTGATTTACTAAAAGTACAAAGACATATTTTAGAATTAGAAAGTTTAAAAGGTCTTTTCTTAAAAGCAGGAAATATCAATAAAAATGGAAAAAATCCGTCCTCTTTAGACTTATTATATATCCAAAGACATATCTTATTATTAAAAGAAATAGAACAATAAAAGGAGGAAAAAATGAAATTAAAAATAATGCTTATCTTACTTCTTTTCTTTGCTGTGTTTTCTCCTTTCTGTTTTGCAGAAGGGCAAATACATCTTTTAACGGACAAAAACGTTTTGGAAAAGGAAGAACAAATGACATTAAAAGTGCAATTGCAAGATGTAAAAATAGCAGCTTATACGATAGAAATTTATTTTGATACTACCAAATTAGAATTTGTAAAAGGACCAGAAAATACAAACTATGCTAATTCTCGTATACTTTCTACTTGGGTAAGCCCCAATGGACAAAATGAAAAAAATATAGAAATAGGAGAATTTGTATTAAAAGCGATAGAAGAAGGAAACACCAATATAACAGTATTAGGAGAATTTTATGGAGAAAATGGAGAGAGGTTCCCAATAGATGCTGCAAGTTTAGAAATTTCAATAGGAAAGTTACAAACAATAGAACAAGAAAACAATATCGAGTCTGTTTTGCCAGAAGAAACAACAAAAAGTAGCACGAATTTAAGAGTACTCAGATTAAATCAGGAAGGAATGAGCCCTTCTTTTCAAAAAGAAAATAAAGAATATTATTTTATAGCAGATTCGACAGTTTCTGCCTTAGAAGTAACCGCTTTACCAGAAAATCCGAATGCAACGGTTACCATTACCGGACAGGATTCTTTACAAATGGGAAAAAATGTGATTACCATTCATGTAATTGCAGCAGATAAAACAAAAGAAGAAGAGTATAAAATTTATGTAACAAAAACCACAGAGAAAGAAAAAGCAAATACAAATTTAGAAACATTAGCTATAGAAGAAGCTATTTTAAGTCCAGAATTCCATAATCTAAGGACAAAATACCAAGCAGAAATTCCTTATGAAACAGAAAAAGTTACTGTTTTGGCGATTCCTCAGAAGGAAAAAGCAAAGGTTACAATTCAGCAAAATGAAAAAATGGAAATTGGAAACAATCGTATTCAAATTGAAGTATTAGCAGAAGATGGCATAACTACAAAAAAATATGAGATATTAGTTTATAGGAGAAACCAAGAAGAACAAGCACAATACGAAGAAGAAACAAAAGTACAAGCAGAAAAACTAGCTACGCTTATAGAAGAACAACAAGTAAATCCTAAAAAGGGAAAAACAAAAGAAGAACAAAAGCAAAATAGAAAATGGTGGCGGTGTTATGCTAGTTTTTGTTCTTCTTGGAATTCTAATAGTTGGAATAAGAATCAGAAGTAGAAGAAAAAAAGAAAAAAAGATGGAAAAATAAAATGCTTTCTGCATAAAAAGAATTCTTTTCCTATTACAAAATTTCTAAAAAGCCCTTGTGCTTTTTTCTTTTTGCTTATATAATAAGAGAAAATAAAACCAAAAAGGAGGGAATTTATTTTCATGTCTTTTATTGAAGAGATTAAAAAGAGGGCCAAACAAGATATAAAAACAATTGTGTTACCAGAAAGTCAGGATATCCGTGTTATAAAAGCAACAGAACAAGTATTAAAAGAAGGATATGCGGACATTATATTAGTAGGAAATAAAGAAAAAATTTTTACTCTTGCCAAAGAAAATAAAATTCATCTAGAAGGCGTAAAAATTGTAGATCCTAAAACAAGTGAAAAATTAAGTTTTTATGCGAATCAATTTTATGAATTAAGAAAAGCAAAGGGAATGACTTTAGAAAAAGCCAAAGAATATATGAAAGATGCAGTTTATTTTGGTATGATGATGGTAAAAGAAAAAGATGCCGATGGTTTAGTATCGGGAGCTTGCCATTCTACAGCAGATACCCTAAGACCTGCTTTACAGATTTTAAAAACAGCACCCGGAACAAAATTAGTATCTGCCTTTTTCTTAATGGTAGTTCCTAACTGTGAGTATGGAGAAAAAGGAGCTTTTGTTTTTGGAGATTGTGGGTTGAATGAATATCCAGATCCAGAATCTTTATCTGAAATTGCCATTTCTTCTGCAAGAAGTTTTCAACAATTAATTGGAAAAGAGCCAAGAGTAGCCATGCTTTCCTATTCTTCTTATGGAAGTGCACATTCTCCTCTTACCGATAAAGTAGTAGAAGCCACCAAATTATTAAAAGAAAAAATGCCAGATTTAATAGCAGATGGAGAGTTACAATTAGATGCTGCTATTCTTCCAGAAATTGCAGCTTCTAAAGCTCCAGGAAGTCCTTTAGAAGGAAAAGCCAATACTTTAATTTTCCCAGATTTGGATGCAGGAAATATTGGTTATAAATTAGTGCAACGATTGGCCAAAGCAGAAGCTTATGGACCACTTTGCCAAGGAATTGCAAGGCCAGTTAACGACTTATCAAGAGGATGCTCTTTTGAAGATATAGCAGGTGTTATTGCAATTACTGCAGTGCAAGCACAAAACAATTAAAATGAAAAAGCAAAAAAGAAAGAAAGGAAAAAGAAAAATGAAAATTTTAGTCTTAAATAGTGGAAGTTCATCCGTAAAATATCAACTAATTGATATGGAAAACGAACAAGTATTAGCCAAAGGAAATTACGAAAAAATTGGTTCCAAAGATTCTTTCGTAGTACACAAAGTAGGAAAAGAAAAATATAGATATGAAAGAGAAGCAAAAAATCATGAAGAAGCAATTTCTTTTGTGCTTTCTCAATTTACTGATAAAGAACATGGTGTAATTTCTTCTTTAGACGAAATTACAGCAATAGGCCATAGAGTAGTTCATGGAGGCGAAAAATTCAATAAATCTGTTATCATTACAGAAGAAGTAATCCAAACTATAAAAGATTGTATTCCTTTAGCACCACTTCATAACCCAGCAGCTTTAGTAGGAATAGAAGCTTGTGAAAAAGTAATGAAAGGTAAGAAAAATATAGCTGTATTTGATACAGCCTTTCATCAAACTATTCCAGAGGAAAGATATCTTTATCCTATTCCTTATGAATATTATGAAAAATATGGAATTCGAAAATATGGTTTCCATGGAACTTCACACAGATATGTATCGCATAGAGTAGCAGAACTAGTAGGAAAACCAATAGAAAACTTAAAAACCATTGTATGCCACTTAGGGCAAGGAGCAAGTTTATGTGCTGTAGAAAATGGAAAGTCGGTAGATACCTCTATGGGATTTACTCCACTTGCTGGAATTGCAATGGGAACAAGAAGTGGAGACTTAGACCCTTCTATCGTAACCTTTTTAATGAAAAAAGAAAATTTCACACCAGAGGAAATGGAAAACATTTTAAATAAAAAATCAGGTTTACTTGGAATTTCAGGAATTTCTCAAGATAACCGTGATTTATTAGAGGAAATTAACAAAAACTCAGAACATGCCAAAAGAGCTAAAATTGCTTTAGAAACTTATTGCTACATTATCGCACAATATATTGCAAAATATGCTGTTGCTATGAACGGCGTAGATGTAATTGCTTTTGCAGGAGGAGTAGGAGAAAGAGGACCCGACGAAAGAAAAATGATTTGTGAACGTCTAGCTTGGATGGGAGTAAAATTAGACTTAGAAGCAAATCAAGTAAAAGCAGAAGAAAGAGAAATTTCTAGCAAAGATTCCAAAATAAAAGTATGGATCGTTCCAACAGAAGAAGAATTAATGATTGCAAGAGACACAAAAGACCTGTTTTTGGGGACGGAGGAAAAAAACAGTTGTAACTAAAAAATAAAAAGTTTTATAAGGAGAAACTATGAAAATATTAGTAATTAATTGTGGTAGTTCCTCATTAAAATATCAATTAATTGATATGGAAAAGGAACAGATATTAGCTAAGGGAAACTACGAAAGAATTGGCCAAAAGAATAGCTTTTTAACCCATAAAGTAAAAGAAGAAAAATATGTTTTAGAAAATCCGGTTGCAAATCATGAACAAGCCTTAGACTTTATGTTAGAACAGTTATTACACAAGCAATATGGCGTAATTGCTTCTTTAGAGGAGATAAGTGCAATTGGACATAGAGTAGCACACGGAACCGATATTTTTAAAGAATCTGTTTTGATTACAGAAGAGGTAATTCAGAAAATTGAAAGTTGTAAAGAGTTAGCGCCAATTCATACACCACCTATTTTAAATGGAATTCGAGCTTGTCAAAAGATACTTCCGAACAAACCAATGGTAGCTGTATTTGATACAGCCTTTCATCAAACTATTCCAGAGGAAAGATATCTTTATCCCATTCCTTATGAATATTACGAAAAATATAAAATGCGTAAATATGGTTTCCACGGAACATCTCATAGATATGTTTCAAAACGTTTAGCAGAATTAATGCACGAGAAAATAGAAAATTTGAAAATTGTGGTATGCCATTTGGGACAAGGAGCAAGTTTGTGTGCTGTACAAAATGGAAAATCTGTAGATACTTCTATGGGTATGACTCCAGTTTCTGGTATTATGATGTGTGCTAGAGCAGGAGATTTAGACCCTTCGATTGTAACCTTTTTAATGAAAAAAGAAAATTTATCTGTAGAAGAAATAGAAGAGATTCTTAATAAAAAATCAGGAATCTTTGGTATTTCTGGCGTTAGTACAGATTGTCGTGATATTGAAAAAGCGGCACAAGAAGGAAATAAAAGAGCAAATTTAGCAAGAGAAGCTTATTGCTATAATGTGGCTCAATATATTGCAAAATATGCCGTAAGTATGAACGGGATAGATGCTATAGCCTTTACTGCAGGAGTAGGGGAAAATCAAATTGCTATTCGAAAAGATATTTGTAAACATTTAGAGTGGATGGGAGTAGAATTAGAAGAAGAAGCAAATCAAGTAAAAGCAGAAGAAAAAGAAATTTCTACCAAAAACTCTAAAGTCAAAGTTTGGATTGTTCCAACTAACGAAGAATTAGTTATTGCAAGAGATACAAAAGAAATTGTAGAAAAACAATAAAGAAAAAAA